>DLTN01000125.1:3523-16818 GCA_002500925.1 Gemmatimonadales bacterium UBA7835
GCAACCGTTTGCGCTCTGCACTCACGGCCTTCAGAATCCTGCGATGCAAAAACTCCGACTACTATCGGGACTGATCGACAGCCTGAATGACAAGCTAGGTATTGTGATTCGCTGGTTGGCGCTCTTGATGGTCCTGACCGGTGCGATCAGCGCCCTAGTGCGTTACTTCGCTCGTTCCCAACAGTGGACGCTGAACCTGACGCCGGCCACCGAAGCACAGTGGTACTTCTTCAGTGTGATCTTCCTGATGGGTGCGGCTTATGGCCTGAATCATGATGTGCACGTTCGTGTGGATGTCATGTATGAAAGGCTTAGCGCGAAAGCTCGTGCGATGATCGACATGGCAGGAACGATACTGTTCTTAATCCCTTTTTCAGTCGCAATGCTCTACGTGTCTTTCCCTGCTGTGCGCGTGTCGTGGCAGATCAGAGAGATGTCGCCTGATCCAGGTGGTCTGCCGAGGTATCCGATCAAGGCACTCATCCTTGTCTCATTTGGTCTGCTCTTGCTTCAAGCGTTCAGTCAGCTGGTCAAGCAGGTGGACGTACTCTTAGAGAACGTTAGTGAGCCGGGTCACAGCGAGAATGCACCGGAGGTTCAGCCATGAGTTTGTGGGGACCGGCGATGTTCTTTGCCGTCCTGGCGATGATTTTCACCGGTTATCCGGTGGCGTTTGCGCTGGGTGGAACGGCACTGATCTTCGCGCTGATAGGATCTGCCGCTGGAGTTTTTGACATTCCGCTGCTCTTCGCGCTCCCAGAGCGCACCTTCGGCACGATGTCAAACTTCACACTTCTGGCAGTGCCGTTTTTCATCTTTATGGGGACGGTGCTCGAGAAGTCAAAGCTTGCTGAGCAGCTCCTTGAGACTATTGGGCTCCTGTTCGGACGGTTTAGGGGAGGACTTGCAGTTGGTGTGGTCTTCGTGGGAGCATTGCTTGCTGCGGCAACGGGTGTGGTTGGAGCGAGCGTCACTGCCATGGGGCTTATTTCACTGCCGGTCATGCTTCGGAACGGCTACAAGGACGAGATCAGTCTCGGTGTCATTGCGGCTGCCGGCACGCTCGGGCAGATCATTCCCCCCTCTATCGTCCTGATTGTCCTAGGTGACCAGATGGGCGTACCGGTCGGGTCTCTTTTTAGGGCAGCATTGCTACCTGGACTGGCTCTAACCGGTGCGTATGCACTGTACATAGGGCTTGTAGCATTTGCTAAGCCGGATGTGGCACCAGCACTTCCTGCGGATATGCGAATCGCTGGCGCTGAGCTGTTGAAACGGGTCGTCCTTTCGCTAGTACCTCCGTTGGCTCTGATTGTCGTTGTGCTCGGCAGCATCTTCGCTGGCGTCGCCACGCCTACGGAGGCCGGAGCACTTGGATCAGTTGGAGCGATCTTGCTTGCGATGATGAACCGCTCTCTCTCGTTTGACGCTCTGAACAGGGCAATGGAGGAGACCAGCCGTTTAACCATCATGGTGGTTTTCCTCCTGATCGGTTCTACAGCGTTTGCCCTAGTCTTTCGGGGCTTCGACGGGGATATCTGGATCGAGACGATGCTGACTGGGATCCCAGGTGGAGCTCTCGGCTTCCTTCTGGTTGTCAATGTCGTCGTCTTTATTCTCGGATTCTTTATCGACTTTTTCGAGATTGCGTTCATCATCGTCCCGCTGATCGTGCCAGCAGCAGAGATTCTCGGCGTGGATCTGACCTGGCTGGGCATTGTGCTAGCGGTAAACCTGCAGACTTCGTTCCTGACACCTCCGTTCGGCTTCAGTCTCTTCTATCTCCGGGGTGTGACTCCCTCCAAGATTCCGACTACGTCGATATATCGCGGTGTGATCCCGTTTATCGTGATTCAGCTTGTAGTACTCGCGGCGATTACTTGGATGGCTGTGCCCAAGTAGTCGTCGCGAGGCACACAGGCGTCAGCGTTTCCTGGGGTGTTCACAAGCGAGAACTTGGCTTGCCGCGGGTGGTTCGGGTGATGTCTTTTGCGCGCCTGCTGGACTCGGCCTCCTCGACCGCTCACGTTAGCTAAATGGCCAACACCCCTCACCCCGAATCAAAATGGGCCACCGTATGGTCCGGCGGGCGCCGCAAGCTTGCTCGCGATCCGGTGCTAGGACCTTGGGTTAAGGAGATCGGCACGATTCGGGTTCCAATGGGTGAGGACGATCCGTTTCCGTATCTCGTGCGTACGATCTGTTATCAACAGCTCGCGGGTCGGGCGGCTTCAACGATACATAGTCGTCTGGTCGAGGCACTTAGCGGCGAGGTGACAACCCGCAAGGTGCTGCGGGTTCGTGAGTCGACACTCAGGAAGGCGGGGCTTTCCCATGCAAAGTGTGCAGCAATCCGTGATCTAGCGTCAAAGATTAGTGTGGGAGATGTCGTGGTGAGTGACTTGAGTGAACAATCTGACCGAGAGGTCATACGCAGACTCGTTCAGGTGCGAGGGATCGGTGTTTGGACAGCTCAGATGTATCTGATGTTCAGGATGCACCGCCCCGATATCTGGCCCACCGGAGATCTTGGTGTTCGAAAGGGGTTTGCGAAGGCGCACGGCTTGAAAGTCCCTCCGTCTGCCAGTGAGCTGGAAGGCCTGGGTCAGGCCTATATGCCGTGGCGAAGCGCAGCCGCGTTCTATTGCTGGAGGATCTTGGAGACCGAACTCCCGTAATTCTCGTGACGCCGGTCCTCATTTAGCTAGAGTGAGTCGCGATCCAGTTCGATATGCGAACGGCCCGCTCTCCTGAATAGGAAAGCGGGCCGTTACTGTGCTGCCCCAGGGCTCTGTTAAGCGTTATACCCTGTTGAATGCGGAAACCTGATATGCCAATTCGTTTCCGTTAGCGTATGGCCATTGGGAGTTCCGGAACGCCCGATACGAGTCGTACACCTCCCGGAACGTCGCATCCGCAGCAGCCTGTTCTTCCAGGTAGGCATTGGATTCGCGCCATGCAGCGTCCATGATATCCTTTGGGTACTCCCTGATCACGACTCCGTGGTCATTGATCAGACGTTGGAGTGCAAGTGGGTTGGCATGGTCGTACGATGCTAGGCGGTCTGCGAAGGTCTCCCCACATACGGCTTGGAGAATTTCTTGATACGCCAAAGGCAGCTCGTTGTATGCCTCCATGCTTATAAGGAGGCCCATGGTGACACCGGGTTCCCACCAGCCAGGGTAGTAGTAGTTCTTAGCCACTTGGTAGAGGCCTAGCTTCTCATCGTCATACGGTCCGACCCATTCCGTCGCGTCAATCGCACCTCGCTCTAGGGCGGGATAGATCTCCGGTGCGCCAAGATTTTGGACTGTCACACCTAGTCGAGACATGACTTCTCCTCCAATGCCGGGCATCCGGAATCGCAATCCGGCCATGTCTTCTAGGCTGTTCACGGGTTCACGGAACCAGCCACCCATCTGGCCGCCTGTGGAGTTGCAGGGGAAAGAGATGACACCAAAATCGGCGTAGAGCGAGTTCAGGAGCTCTAGGCCGCCCCCCTTCATCATCCACGCGTATTGCTGTCTTGTGCTTAGCCCGAACGGTATAGCTGTATCGAAGGCGAATGAGGGATTCTTTCCTATGTAGTAGTAGCCCGGTGATACACCACATTGGACTGTCCCTTGCATCACGGCATCCATCACCTGAAGAGCCGGAACAATTTCACCAGCCTGATAGACGCGAATCGTGAAGTTGCCTCCTGTTAGCTCTTCCACACGCCGGGCTACGCGGACGCCTGCGCCATGAAGTATGTCGAGGCTCTCGGGAAAACTTGTTGCTAGGCGCCAGCTGACACGTGGACCGCTGATGCCCGCGCCACCGCCTGCTTGTGTCTCACCGGATTCGCCGCCTCCACATGAACTTAGTGCTGCGACACCGGCTGCTCCTGCCCCTGCTTTCTTGAGGAATTCCCTTCTTTTGATGCTCATGTCTGCCCTATGTATATCGATCGATTGGCTTGCATTATGTGCTGTAGGGTGGTGATACCCCCAACGCATGAAGGCGAATGAAGTAACGCCGCCTTGAGGCTTGGGCAATCGTTGTCTGGCGTGGATACGTTAATCACCGGATAATTGCTGGGCTCACGTTCCTATTTGTCCGCTGTCCCGAGGCTCCGATGCATTGTTTTACTCTGCGATCCCGGCATCCTGTTTCTGTGTTCACCGTGGCCCTCCTCGCTTTCACGATTTTTTCTATCCCTGCCTGTGGTCAGGTGCAGGAAACTGCGTTGTCAGATGGTGGGATGGTCTCCTCTCAGCAGTGGATCGCGAGCCAGGTAGGGGCGGACGTGCTGGCCGCAGGCGGTAATGCGGTTGATGCGGCTATCGCGACTGGGTTTGCGCTTGCCGTAACTCATCCCACTGCAGGTAACATAGGTGGCGGGGGCTTTATGGTTGTTCGTTTCCCCAACGGCCAGTCAACTACGATTGATTTTCGGGAGAAAGCTCCGCTAACAGCACATCCTGAAATGTGGCTTGATGAAAACGGAGACTACTCGTTCGAAGTACATCACCGCAGTCACAGAGCAGTAGGCGTTCCCGGCACGGTCGCGGGTTTCGACAAAGCTCATAGGCTGTACGGATCATCAGACTGGGGCGATCTGGTAGAACCAGCGGTTGGGCTTGCGAGTGACGGATTCGTATTGAGTGAGGCTCTGGCCGGCTCAATGGCACGCTTCGTTTCCGGGCGAGCGAGCCAGTACGAGGCGACGGTAGCAGCGTTCACAAACAATGGAGCTTCGTATGTGGCAGGCGATACGTGGCGACAACCCGACTTGGGCCGGACACTCGAGCGGATTCGGGATGACCGTTCCGATGGCTTCTACCGGGGTACGACAGCTAGGCTCATTGCAGCGGAAATGCGTCGCGGTAACGGATTAATCACGGAAGAGGATCTCTACCGCTACGAAGCTCGCGAGCGAACTCCGATCACTGGTACGTATCGAGGGTATGAGGTGATCTCCATGCCTCCTCCGAGTTCCGGTGGAGTCGCGATCGTGACGGCGCTGAACATCCTGGAGGAGTTCGATCTCTCCTCGATGGGGCACAACAGCGCGCAATACTTACACCACCTCGCAGAGGCTATGAGAAGGGCCTTCCGAGATCGTGCCACGCATCTAGCCGACGCGGATTTCGTAGATGTGCCGACTCAACATCTGACCAGCAAGGATTACGCGGCTTGGCTCCGGCGCGACCTAGATCCCGAGCGCGCATCGGTCTCGCACCCGTCGGATGTAGATCAGCCTTACGAGAGTCCGGAGACGACTCATTATTCGGTTGTGGATGCCGATGGAATGGCTGTATCGGTCACGTATACACTCGAATCTGGATACGGATCAGGAATCGTTGTACCAAGCGGTGGATTTCTGCTGAACAATGAGATGGGTGACTTCAACGCGGGCCCAGGACTTACCAACACTAGTGGTCTTATCGGAACCGAGCCGAATTTGGCTCGCCCACAACAGCGTATGCTGTCGTCTATGTCGCCCTCTATCGTAGCTCATGATGGAGACCTCGTAGCGGTCGTTGGGTCGCCGGGTGGCCGGACCATCATCAATACTACTCTTCAAATCATCCTGAATATGGTCGATTTCGGGATGAATATTCAGGAGGCCGTCAACGCACCGCGCATGCACCATCAGTGGTTGCCAGACCGGATCAGGCTTGAGGGGGATGCCGTGGTGCAGGACGTGGTACAGGCCCTAGAGGCACTTGGACATACAGTTCAGATGGGTGGACGTCAGGGCTCGGCCAACTCGATCGGTGTGAATCCTCTCAGCGGTGAACGAATGGGTGCACCCGACCCGCGAAGCGCGGATTCTGGAGCTGTCGGCGCTTCCGTCTCCAGGGTTCGGCGGTAGAGGAAATTCGTGAGCAGATATAATTATGGGAATGAACGTACACCTAGAGTGGGTGTACTTAGCGAAATCTTGATACATCCGCTTAGATGGAGCGGCAACAGGAGAAAACCGAAGATGCAGGTAAGATTCACCTTCAGCATCATGTTACTGTGTGCTTGGACGTTGATTGCGTCGCCTTTTTCTGTAAGTGCTCAGTCGACAGGCCCTACCCATGCGGGTTACGACCCCAACGCAACAATGGGCGGTCACTATCACGAGGGTGAACTCGGTGAGAAACTACTGATCCTCGAAAGTGCTCTGAAGTGCAACTGTGGGTGCGGACTTGATGTCCATTCCTGCCAGTTCCAGATGCAGTGTGGCACGTCGCCTGTCTGGTCGGAGCGGATTCGGGAGGCGCTGGAGGCTGGTCAGGAAGTCGAGGTTATTCAAGCAAGTTTCGTAGCGGATTACGGAACTGAAGTTCTGATGCTGCCACCGGCAGAAGGTTTCAATCTGCTCGGTTACTTCCTCCCAGCGGCTGCGATCTTGTCGGCGGGCATGCTCGTCGGTCTTGTCGCTAGAGGGCGTGCCACGCAGGAGTCGTTGGCGCCAGTATCAGATATTTCACCTGAGCAGCAAGCTCGTCTTCGCTCCGCCATGCAGTCTTTGGAGGAGTCTGAAAGCCCGGACTGGTAGGCCTCTATGGGGGCCTGTTTCACGGGTTAGGTGTGGATGGCTGCCAGTAAGGCTTCAGCAGTCATTCGTCCGGAGCGAAGGGCGCCTTGTGTCGATCCGAAATCCGAGTAATCCCCAGTGACCCATGCGCCGCAGGAGGTCCTTTGAGGCGGACGAGTACTTTCGAACCCTGGGGGGTGCCGAGGAAGAGCGTGAGGGATTCTATAGGTCCTCAGGTGTTCCCAGTCACTAACGCCCGAACCGAACCAACGCGTGAGTTGGGTTTGAGCGGACTCATGAAAGCTGGCCGGGTCTTCTGTTTCTTTGTCGACACCTGACACCGCTATCAAATGCCGTCCTTCGCTGGCGTAGGTAGTCGAGACTTTGCTCATCACGGCGACGTGGTTGGCAGGTCCAGTGCCTTCTCCGTCAAGAATCAGGATGGGTTCATTGATAGGTGCTTTGGCAGCTGAGAAGTAGGAAGTGATCGCCGCCTTTGATTCGGGCGCCTTAATGTCTGAAAGGGCGGCAGCGGCTTCTCCGTCGGTGGCCAATACAACGTAGTCTGCTGCGATCGCTGATCCGTCATCAAGTGTTACTGCCTCATTACTGATACTTCTTACTGTCGTGTTCACCTTTACAAGAGCTCCAAGTGGTTCGGCTATCTGTTCTGGAAGGCGCTGAATCCCGAAGGCGGGAACGGCCGCGTCTCCAGCTGCAAAGCATCGGAAGTAGTACCGGAAGAGGCTCGCGCTCGTTTTGAGATCTCGCTCAAGAAAGACGCCTCCGAGGAAGGGGCGAAAGAACTGGTCAATGAAGGCTTCCGAAAAGCCTTCTTGGCGTAATTCGTCTTCTGTAGTCCGGTCTGGACCGTCGAAGGCCATTTTTGCTGGGCGCCTCAGGAGCCGCTGGCGGAGCAGTGCAACGCGGAGCTTGTCCTCGATGGTACCTACTCTTGCTAAAATCGATGTCGGCAGTGCTGTTGGATTCCGAAACGGATCTCCGAGGCGCTCCAGTCTTTTGCCAGTCCAGATCAGGCTTCCTGGTTTAAATCTCTGAAGGTCTAGAGCGTTGAGGTTGGCGGACCTATTTAGCTCCTCATAGGCGGTCAGCAGGACTTGGAATCCTCGATCCAATATGAATCCCTCTACCTGATCGCTGCGCATTCTGCCCCCAACAGCATCAGAGGAGTCTAGAACTACTAGATCGATGCCTTCGGCCTGAAGCAGTCGCGCGCAAGCTAGACCTGAGAGGCCTGCACCGACGATGACGACATCTGTGCGCTGAGGGATTTCCATGGTGCTGTGTGTTTATAAAATGTTTATGTTAATGGACAATATTACGCGCCTATTGCGGTATGTCTAGGAATATGTTTAAGTCGTGTTCAATAAAATCAGTATTTCTAACCAAAGAGGTCTACAGCTTGTCGAGATTTGCTATTCTCCTGCAAGTGATCATTGCAGCGGGGATTTTCAACGTTTGGGTTCTTCGTCGAGGTCGCCCTACCAACTATCGGCCTGATGGTGCGTCAAATATCTCCGAGGAATTCGCCCGTTACGGATTTTCGGATGCTTTTCGCCGTACGATTGGAACGACCAAGCTCACTTTAGCAGCGCTCTTACTGCTTGGTACAGCTTATGCTCCGCTCGCTGTTGGCGCTGCCTCGGGGATGGCGATCTTGATGTGTGGCGCCGTAGCTGCACACGTGAAAGTTCGTGACCCGATGATCAAATCTATCCCGGCTCTACTCATGCTGTTGATGTCGACGGCGGTAGTCGTCGTTCGAGTGGGATGAACGCGCTCAGCGTGCACCTGGTCTCGACCCTTTTCATGGCGGGTCTCATCGTATTTGTGCAGGTCGTGCACTATCCGCTGATGGCCAAGGTGGGCGCCACCTCATGGGTTGCGTACGAAACCGAACACACTGTTCGCACTGGATGGGTTGTGATTCCGCCAATGTTCGCCGAGCTGTTCTCTGCTTTCTGGATTTTTACTGATGCCTCCACGGAGCGGACACAGGGTGTCGCTCTATTGGGACTTGTGCTTTTAGCCGTGATTTGGCTTTCTACGGCCATTCTCCAAGCTCCTGCACACAAGGAGTTGTCGCGCGGATATGACGATAAAGTTCATCGCCGGTTGGTCCGATCGAACTGGATTAGAACTTTTGCTTGGCTCGCAAGGGTTCCGATAGCGGTCACGCTAGCCTTTGCCTGACGAGGCTGAGCGGTATGATCGAGTCGAGGGTCAGAAAGTGAAACCGAAACACGTGCTGGTACTCCCCGACCAGCTGACCGATCAGGTCGGTCCGCTCTCATTAGGAGAGCCGGGTTTCACGAGTGTCTTGATGATAGAGTCGCGGGCATTTGCAGACGGGCTCTCGCATCACAAGAAAAAGTTGGCGGTGGTCTTTTCGGCCATGAGGCACTTCGCAGCCTCTCTACGGGCGAACGGATTCGATGTCATCTATCTCCAGCCAGCCGATTTCCCCCAAGGTATTTCCGACTACTTGCGTCTCCATCCAGGCGTCACGATTGACCTGATGGAACCCTCGGACTGGGGTATGCGAGGTGAGCTTGTTGGTGCCGCCGAGCTTGCCGGAGGGGAGATCAGAGTGGCTCCCAATGAATTATGGCTGACTACGAAAGAGGAGTTCGATGTCTGGGCTGCGGATCGAAAGAGTCTTCGGCTCGAGTACTTCTATCGAGCTATGCGTGCCGCTCGTGGCTGGCTAATGGATGGCGACAAACCCTCTGGAGGCAAGTGGAACTATGATGCAGACAATCGTCAGGTGCCCAAGGCTGGCCATCGATTCCCGCCCATCCCTTGTTTTGAGCCAGATGAGACGACCCAAGCCGTTCTCCGCGAAGTCAACGAATCCTGGCCGGGTCATTTCGGTGATATAGATGATTTCGATTGGCCGGTCACCCGCACTCAGGCGCTCGATGCGTTGGAGGATTTTCTCAAGTATCGGTTGCCAATGTTCGGCCCATATGAGGATGCCATGGTCGATGGGGAAGACGTCCTTTACCACAGTCTTCTCAGTGTCCCACTTAACCTAGGCCTCCTTCATCCGCTTGAGGTTTGCGAACAAGCGCTCAAGCGTGCGGAAGACCCAACGAACGAAATCGGGCTCGCTTCCATAGAAGGCTTCATCCGCCAAGTCTTGGGTTGGAGAGAGTTCGTGCGGCATGTCTATCGGACTGGTATGCCTAGACTCCGTCAATCAAACGGACTTCAGGCACACCGACCGCTTCCGGGTTTCTACTGGTCGGGTGACACCCCAATGCGCTGTCTAAATCAGTGTGTGGAACAGGTCTCGCGATCAGGGCACGCGCATCACATTCAGAGACTGATGGTTCTTGGCAACTTCGCGCTGATCGCAGGGGTTGATCCGGTAGAACTAAATGACTGGTTCTTAGCGACTTTTGTAGATGCCCTCGATTGGGTAGTCACACCTAACGTCATGGGTATGAGTCAGTTCTCTGACCTCGGGTCCTTTACCTCGAAGCCATACGCCGCCAGCGGCAAGTATATTGACCGGATGAGTGACTACTGCTCCTCGTGCGTCTACGATGTGAAGTCGGTTTCTGCTGAGAACAGCTGCCCATTCAACAGTCTTTATTGGTCATTCATAGACCGGCATCAGGAGCGCTGGACCACGAATCACCGCATGGCAATGATTACGAGTGTCTGGGCCAAGAGGGACATGAAGGTAAGGAGTCAGATTTTGGAACGCGCGGATGATGTGTTAGGTCGTCTCTCACAAGGTATGCTCTGAGCTCATGCGGCGGATTCTACTACTCCTTTCTATGTGGCTGGTCACTGCACCAGTCTCTGCGCAGTCCGTAACTGTTCGCGGACGCGTTCTTGATGCTTCCAGTCTTCGGCCTATCCAAGCCGCGACGCTAACCGTAGTGGAATCGGGCGCCCAAGCGTTGTCAGACCAGTCAGGCCGTTTCTTGATCACGAGCGGGGATCCGGGCTCCGTGTCAGTTCGGGTCGACGTCCTCGGATACGAATCGGCGCTAGAGACTGACGTGATCCTTAGGACGAGTCGGTCCACGTACGTTGAGTTTCGTCTGGAGCGCAAAGCGCTCGAACTCGAAGGGATTGTGGTCGGTGCACCGGCGTTCCGAGTTCTTGAGGCGGCTCCCGTTTCAACACAGCTCCTCTCGAACCAAGAGTTGAGGCGGACACCCGGAGGCCTTCAGGACGTGTCGCGCACGTTGCTCTCATTGCCTGGGGTGCTAGGTGGAGTGGATAACCGCAATGACCTACTAGTTAGAGGCGGTGGACCTGGAGAAAATGCCTATTACATAGACGGTATTCGTATCCCCCAGATCAATCATTTTGCGACGCAGGGGGCTTCGGGAGGTGCGCTGGGGCTCGTCAACGTAGACTTCATTAGAGAGACCGAGTTTTTCGCTGGGGCATTCCCTGTGCGATACGGAGACGCACTCAGTTCGGTGCTCAGCATAGAGAACCGCCCCGGCTCACCAGAAGGCGTGCAAGGCGACTTCACGCTTGGCGCCACTGAAGCTGCTTTGACTTTGGATGGTCCGGCTGGTGATAACTCAAACTGGTTGTTTAGCGTCCGACGTTCTTATCTCCAGTTCCTTTTCGAAGCGCTTGGGCTACCGATTCGCCCTGACTATTGGGATACGCAGTTCCGCTTCGAGTCCCAGATCTCAGACAGGGACCGTCTCGTTCTAGTAGGGATCGGGGCTCTAGATAATTTTGACATTGTCCCACCAGCGATTGGTGATGAGTTCGAGAACTTCGAGATTGCCTCAAGGGTCATCGATAACGACCAAAAGAGTTTTACTGCAGGCGCTAGTTGGCGTAGGCTGATCGAAGGAGGTTTTGTAACAACTTCCGTCAGCCAGTCGAGGAGTCACTTCTCGTTTGAAGATCCTGGAGATGACGGCATCCCGGTGCTGGCTAATGATAGTGAGGAGCTAGACACGCGCCTGACAGTTCAGGGTGACTTTGAGTCGAGGTCTGGCCTAACAATGGCTGTCGGATTGGACGCTTCCAGGTCCTCGGTAGAGGCCAGTGTCTTCCAAAGAGCAATACCGGGCGGGGCTCTCACGGAGGATCTTGCTTGGGATGAGGGTGTCGTGCTCCACAAGCTAAGCGCATTCGCTCAAACGACGGTTGATATAGGCTCTCGAGTGAAGCTGACCGGAGGGTTGCGGGCGGATGAGGTGTCGACGTTGGATGACGGTTTCGAATTGTCTCCTCGAGGGAGCGTGCTCATCGATCTGGGGTCGGGCGTAACGGCTCAGGCTGGCGGTGGTCTTTACCACCAAGCCCCTAGCCTCATTGCTTTGTCAGTGAAGGATAATGGTAGGCCTCTCAACCTCAGCCTCCGTCAGCAGAGAAATGTACAGGTAGCGAGTGGGGTTTCATGGACCGTGAACCAAGGGTTTCGGCTCTCTGCTGAGGCTTTCTGGAAAGAGTATAGCCGGGTTCCGCTACTGGTCAGTGATCCAAGGGTGTCCGTATCTAATCTTGGAGGAGACTATGGCTTTGTGGGTGCGGAGCCTCTTATGGATGATGGGACGGGTCGTGCCAGAGGACTGGAGATTTTTGCGCAGCAGAAGCTTCTGCAGAACGCATATTTCCTCGGTGCCTACACATTGTCATGGAGTGAATTTGCGGGTATGGGTGGTGGGCTGCGCCCCTCTGCATGGGATCGTCGGCATGCACTGGATCTGACCGGGGGGTATCGGGTCGGTTCGTGGGAATTCGGGTCGAAGCTTCGCGTGCTTTCCGGACTAGCGACTACCCCTTGGGACATAGTCGCGTCAGAACAGTCTTATGCTATCACCGGGCGCGGTGTCCCTGACTGGGCGCGGTTAGGTGAAGTGCGGACACCCGGATACGTCCGACTCGACGCCAGAATTGAACGCAGGCTAGACTTCTCTGCATGGAACGCCGTTTTGTTTCTCGATGTGCAAAATGTCCTGAACCGTGAGAACTCGGTTGGGTTCGCCTACACGGAAGATCCTGCGTTTGAGAATCGCATCAGGCCGATCGATGGCTCTGGCTTACTTCCTACGTTCGGATTTAGCATCGAGTTCTAGGCGTGTCCCGGTTTGACTAAGCCTCAGTTTTCCGAAGAGATGAGGACCCACTCCTCCTGCGGGTCGATCAGCCATTCGGCACCGTCATCGGTGATAACCACCATCTCCTCAACCGATATTGTCTTAGTGGTTCCGTCCTCGCTGCTCCACCCGAAGAATCCGTCGAAAGCAAACGTTTGACCTGGTCGTAATTCGCGAGCGGCATCGCCGAAAGGTGGAGAGCCAAAAGTTGCCCCACCAAGTCTCGGACCTACGTCGTGTGCCCAATAGCCGACGGGGTGACCAGTACTCCATATGATCGGTATTGATCGATGCCGCCTTAGGACCTCTCTCTGTGCTCGGTCGACGTCCCAGCCCAGAGCCCCAGGGCGCATTGCGGCCTTGGCGGCCCGACTGGCTTCACGGGCGTACTGCCACCGCTCCTGCATATCAGACGGCGCTTCGCTTTCTCCGGGTCTCAATACGTATGCGAACCTTTGAATGTCTGACACCCACACTCCGTGCACACCGATGCCGAAGTCGGTCTGAATCACGTCACCGGGCATGATGACTTTGTCAGTGGAGTGCGAGTGTCCTCGGTCCGGTCCCGAGTTCACGTTTGGGTTCTGGTCGGGTGCCCATCCGTCGACAACTCCCAACTCAGCCATCCGAGCTTTGAGGAATCTTGCCACATCGGCGTCAGTGGTTTTACC
>DLTN01000125.1:17193-25163 GCA_002500925.1 Gemmatimonadales bacterium UBA7835
CGTCTCATTATCTGGATTTCTTGCGGTAACTTCACTGAGAGCCATTCGATTACGATCTCCTCAGAAGAAACCAGTCTGTTGGAGAGTTCAGGGCCCAAGGCATCTTCAAGTGCCAGCCGCTGAGTGTAGGAAAGCCCGTCGGCGATGTTTCGCGTGCTGCTATTTATTGCGATAGACGAGGGGTTCCGGCTGCGGAGCTCAGCCGCTGCTGCCATGTAGATACTCGTTCCTCGACGCACGGATCGGACCTCATCCAGGGGACTCACTTCAGATAGCGCAGTGGCCTCGGTCTCTGGAGATATAGCTAATGACTCGAGATTTCCCTGATCATCTGCGAAGAAAAGAAAGGCCGCTAAGCCGCCCGCATTTTCCGCCCCGATATGTGCTGCGATTGGATCGTTTGCATTCTCTCGTGCAAGAACGAGCCAAGCATCTACACCTGCTCGGGCCATCGCCGGTCCTAGTAGAGTCTGGATCCGTTCTTGGCGGATGGAGGGCCACAAGTCTGGGTTATCGGGGAAGGGTAGGTCTATTGTCGTCTGTGAGTCCCTCTGGATGGCTGGAGAACTACAGGCTGTGGTATAAAAGGTTGTTAGGACGAGCAGTACAGGGCAGAGCCTAGAGAGCATCAGTGGTCGCGGGGCGCAGGTTGATTCTGGCGTGAATGTTTTAGCGCCTTCGTCAGGGTTCTGTCGAGGGCTGCGCCGAACGTCTGCCTCTCACGGCTTCCAAAAGGTCGAGGCCCACCGGTCTCGATTCCTGTGCCGCGGAGAGAATCCATAAAATCTCGAATAGAAAGCCTCTCTCTTACGTTTTCTTTGTCGAATACTTCGCCACGGGGACTGATGACGTGAACGCCGTTTTCTACCAACTCGGCGGCTAGAGGTATATCGGCTGTGACGGCGACGTCGCCAGCCATCGCGTTTGATACTAAGTGGTGATCTGCAACGTCCAGGCCGTGTTCGACCAAAACAAATCGGATATGCTCGCTGTTTGCTGGTATTCCGATCCTGTGGTTGGCTACTAGTACAGTTTCCAGCTCAAGTCGCTGCGAAGCACGAAAAATAATTTCACGAACAGGCCGTGGTGTCGCGTCTGCGTCGACCCATAAAATCACTTTAGATTTCCAAGGGAATGGTTGGTGGCCCTTGAAAAATTAGGCTCTATCATGCTAAAACATGACGTGAGCGTGTCGTCAGTGCATCCGCTTAATGGGCTAACTTGCCACAATTCAATGTGATTAGTGTATGACGATACCACGATATCCTTTTGCTTTCCGGATCTTGTAGAGATGCGTTATAGCCCGTCTTTATCACCGATACAACTGCTAGCCCTCCTAGCTGTAGTTGGTTGCAGCGGGGATCGTGTGATCGAACCTACGACCACCGAGCGTGTTCCGAGTACGATCACGCTTACTCCCAACAACGTGAGTTTTACGTACTTGGGGCAGTCCGTTCAGGTGTCCGTTCGGATCAATGACCAGAACGGGATCGTTATGCCAACCCAGATTGAGTGGTCTCTTGGAGATCCTGCGATAGCATCGATTGGCACCGATGGACTTGTCACTGCTGTTGCGGTTGGCAGTACTACTCTGACGGCTCGGGGACTTGGTTTGACGGCTACTGCCAATCTAGAAGTGGTCCAAGAGATCAGCAGCTTTACGGTTACCCAAGGTGACAACCAAGAAGCGATAAGAGACTCTACATTGGCGGACCCGATCGCAGTCACATTGACTGATTTGGGAGGCTCAGGAATTCCAGATCTGGCAGTGACGTTTTTGCCGGGATCTGACAATGGGACCGTTTCAGTGCAGACAGCCAGTACTGATGCCAATGGTGAAGCAACTACGGAGTGGACGCTTGGACCGGTTTTCGGGGAGCAGGAACTGCTCGTGTCTGTTCCCGGACAATCGATTTCGGTGGGTGCGATTGCGCGCGCTGAGGTTCCAACACCCGATCTCGCAGTGGTTGGTTTCCTGCAACTAAGTAGCGCGGCCCCAACTAGCCTTGAGACTGTGACCGTAACAGGGAGGGTCGCCAACCTCGGTGATCTGGCTAGTGGTCCCACACGCGTTTCTCTGACTTCCAATACGGCTGAAATAGGTACGTTTAACCTGCCGTCACTCGAGCCCAATGACACGACGGAACTAGCTTTTGACGTCGGTCCGCTGAGCACTGGCTCGAACGAACTCGCGTTGATTACGGATGCTGATGAGGCAGTCGTCGAGCTTTTTGAATCCAACAATGAAGTTACTCGAAGCATAAACGTTTTAGATCAGGCTGAGGCTAATTTAGATGTGCCAATCACTGGTCTGTCGGCGGGCATCAACACAGAGATGCTGTTCAGGGTAAATGTCTCTGGTCCAACGACGCTTACGGTTTCGTTCACTGCCCCGTCGGGCGACGCGGATGTTTACGTGTCGGAGCGGATACGACCTAGCTCTCGAGAAGAATACGTGGGTTGCGTCAGTACTGGGCCAACGAGCGTTGAGAGCTGCCAAGTTCCCTTCGCCGATGGGGAGTATCACATACTCGTGCATGCATTCGATCAGGGTGAGCCAGTCACTGGGGGCACGCTAACGGTTACAACGAGTGAAGCTTTAGTCCCTTATGACATTGAAATTGTCTATATCGATTCTGGGACCCAGAGCCAAGAGGATGCGTTCACGGCGGCTGCCACTCGCTGGTCACAGATAATTGTTGCTGACGTTCAGGACCGTGACTTCTCCAGTAATTCACTTCCGGCGGATGCTTGCATCAACGGACAGCCGTTGTTGGATAGGAACGTCGATGACGTCGTGATCTACGTATATATCGGTTATATCGATGGCCAGGGTGGCACCTTGGGTAGTGCAGGCCCTTGTGTGATAAGAGGAGGTTCAAATCACACCTCGGTAGGAGTCATGCGGTTTGATGATGCCGATTTGGTGCAGGTTGAGGCACGCGGTCAGCTAGAAGGGCTGATTTTGCACGAGATGGGTCACGTGCTGGGTATCGGAACGCGTTGGGATAATGCGGATCTGCTCATCAATCCTTCTCTCCCTGATAATACGGGAGCGGACACACATTTCGTGGGGCGCAACACGATTATCGCATTCGATAACGTAGGCGGTGGTGCATATACGACAGGCTCGGTTGTGCCGGTCGAGAATCAGGCTGGACCGGGATCAGGTGATGCTCACTGGCGTGAATCAGTATTCAATACCGAATTGATGACGCCCTTTTTCGACCGTGATGTTCCGAATCCGCTGAGCGAAGTCACAATCGCATCACTTAAGGACCTTGGATACGGCGTCGATCTAACTCAGGGTGACAATTACTTCCTTCCCCCGATATCTGCGTCACAGCAGGCTGCCCCGAGTGCGTCGGCCGGCCAAGGCGCACTCGACCTTGGTGACGATATATGGGATGAGAATCTTTATGTCGTTGGTAAGGATGGCCAGATTCGTAAAATCTTGCGTTGACTAGGGGTATCCTCTGGGCTTTAAGTGTTGTCGCGAGTGCGATTCTCGTTGCGTGCGTAGGGAACGTCGCTGAGGAGAACCTCGGAATGGCCGGAGACTCGGTAACGTCATGTTCTCCGGTAGGTGCGCCCCTTCAAATTCAGGAAACGATGGCGTATATGGCTGGGCGATATCGCCTCGTCATGGTAAGTGACGACGAGAACGATAGGGCGGTTGGCTTCGTCGACCTCAAGCAAATGCCAGAAGCGTACAGGGACTGGGGGGCTTCGACGGCTACGCTTTTTGGAAAGGCCGATGTGGGGTTCGATGCTGTGGGTGCGCAGCAGATGAAAGGTCTAGATAGTCCTGATCCTGAGGGACCGGGTGTACTGGTTCTAGAGAGCGAGGGCTCATCTGGCCAGAGCATCCTACTTCGTTTTGGTAGCGAGCCGAATCGATGGGCGGGTGAAACCGTTTTCGATGCTGCATTTACGGTTTTAGACGTTGGCCTGATTGAAGGGGACCGTTTCTCCGGAAGCTGGCGAAGTGGTGTCCATGCCGAGTGGGTTGAGGGGTACTTTTGCGCTCAACGCATTCGTTTCTGACTACTTCAGGACGGTGATTGCCGCTCAGGCCCTTTGCGTGTAGAAAGCGCTCTCCCCAGTCAAACATACACTTCTCTAGATGCTGCTACTGCGGCGGATGGCTCTGGAGTTCTACACGTGCGTCAGGTATCCGTGTGGGTCATCATTTTTACCTTGGACGGTCTGCAGGAATCGCCTCTGGATGTCGAGCGTGACCGGTCCCGCTTTACCCTCACCGATCTCGATCCGGTCTACGCTTCGCACTGGGGTAACTTCGGCCGCAGTGCCGGCAAAGAACAATTCGTCTGCCGTATAGAGGGATTCTCTTGGAACTGGACGTTCTTCGACCTCGTACCCCAGGTCCATGGCGATCTGCATTACGGCGCTGCGGGTTATCCCCACTAATGAGGTGCCGTCGAGAACCGGAGAGATGACTCTTCCCCCATCGACAATAAACAGGTTCATGCCGCTGCCTTCGGAGACGAGCCCTCCGGGTCCAAGTGCAATGGCGTCTGCATAGCCGTTTTGCACTGCTTCCATCTTCATCAGTTGAGCATTCACGTAGTGACCGCCCGCTTTGGCTCTAGCTGGGAATGTATTCGGCGCCATTCGTTGCCAAGAGGAGACGCATACATCCACTCCGGCCTCCAGTGCCTCAGCCCCGAGGTATGTCCCCCACCCCCAAGCGGCAACGTACGTCTCTATGGGGCTTAGAGTCGGGTTAAGGCCTGGAGTGCCGTATCCGCGTATGATCATGGGGCGGATATAACAGTTCCTGACTTCATTCTTCCGGATGGTATCCAAACACGCTTTAGCCAAGTCATCTGCTGAGTAATCAGGCACCATCCGATATATTTTTGCCGAGTCGATCAGACGGTCGATGTGCGCATCGAGCCTGAAAACAGCCGGACCTTCAGGCGTCTCATATGCTCGGATTCCCTCGAATACAGACGTGCCAAACTGCACTGCTGTTGCTAGGAGGTGGACCTTGCATTCGTGCCAGGCCACATATTCACCGTCTCTCCAGATCCAGGTTGCCTCCTGAAATCCCACAGCTCCCATCAGATAAGTCCTTTGATCCAGCCGCCGTCGACGGCAATTGATTGGCCTGTTACGTAAGATGCGTGCTCGGAGCATAGAAACGCAGCTACTGAGCCAAGTTCGCACGGTTCCCCGAGTCGTGCCATGGGAATCTCCTCAGTCCATCCAGCGTAAGCATCGTCGACCGTTATCCCATCCCGCTCGGCGACCGCTTCGGCCAAGTGTATAAGCCGCTCCGTCCTAGTGAACCCCGGCAAGACGTTGTTCACGGTAACGTTGAATTCGGCAACCTCGTTTGAGATCGTCTTAGCGAACCCGGTTACTCCTGCTCGAATCGCGTTCGATAGGATTAGCCCTTTTACGGGCTGCTTCACTGAAACGGACGTAACGTTCACGATTCTACCCCATCGGCGCGTCTTCATCCCCGGTAGAGCTGCGCGCACAAGATTGACTACGCTATTGAAATTTTGCTGGATTGCCTCGTCCCAGACTTCGACCGAATGGTCCTCAAACATTCCTGCGGGTGGCCCACCCGTGTTTGTGACTAGGATATCTACTTTCCCGAATGCACTTTCCGCGGCAGCTATTAGCTCGGCTGCTCCGTCAGCAGGAGTCAGGTCGCATGCAGCAACCTCTACCCGGGCTCCCGTTTCTTCGACGATCTCTGACTTTACGGTCATGAGCTTTTCACGAGAACGGGAGTTGATCACTAAGTCGGCACCTTCGGCTGCCAGGGCTCCAGCTATGGCTCGCCCTAAGCCCTGACTTGACCCGGCAACCACCGCCACTCGACCGCGAATTCCTAAATCCATGATTTGCCTTTGAGTTCAGCGATCTTTGAAGTACGAGTCCGTGCCGTCTAGCCAGTCTTGTCGAGGCGGGCTAAAAACGTCCACATCGAGAGTGTCTTCGAGCGCCTCAGCCTTATGTGGCACATTGGACGGGATGTACATGACTTCTCCGGCGGAAACAATCCGTTCTTCGTACCCAGGTTCACCCTCGTTCCCTAGCCAGAATTTAAGAGCTCCCTCAACAACCCATGTGAGCTGTTCGTTATCGTGCGAGTGTTTCGGAACGATAGCGCCTTTGTCTAAGAAAACTTGGGCGAGCATCATCCGTTTTCCCGTGAAGAGCTGGCGTGCTATGTCGTGGGTAACGGATTCACGCTCTACGTCGTCCCACTTCATATGGGTGACTAATGAGTCGCTCATAATTACTCCGAGTGTTTACTAAATGACCGGCCAATCGGCGGGTCCGGGCGACGGATGTCAATGGCATACCAGCACTTCCACTTTAGATCCCGCCATCAGACCTTGTTGGATGGGTGACGGATCAGGTTCTCTGATATCTGAGTTGGGCGACATGCAACCTGACGGAGGATATACTCATCAACGGATGGGGTCTCATCCTCAGGATCAATTAGCGGGGGGCGCAGGTGACACCACGAATTAAAAAGAGTGATCGGGAGTGGCGTGCTCAGCTGTCGGAAATTGAGTACAGGGTGCTCCGTGAGAAGGGCACGGAACGCGCTTTCACTGGGAAGTACAACAATGAGAAGCGGACGGGCACCTACATGTGTCGGGGGTGTGGTGCGTCTCTCTTCGCGTCCGAGACAAAGTACGACTCAGGTTCGGGGTGGCCGTCCTTCTATGATGTGTTAGATGATGCAAACGTGCGCACTAAGTCGGACAAAGAACTCTTGATGATGCGGACTGAGGTCATCTGTGCTGTGTGTGACGGGCACCTAGGACATGTGTTCTCGGACGGCCCTCAGCCTACTGGCTTGCGTTATTGCATCAATTCGGCTGCGCTTGATTTGGATGACGGACCTAGCAGTGAAGACGTTGAGTAGTTGGTTGTGAAATCGCCCGAGAAGGTGTCATGGCGGGACCGGTATCCCGACGAAGTGACATGTGTCCGGTGTCTTGAGGTATACGACCAAGGAAGACTAGATCGGATGTTGTGGTGTGATCTATGTCGATTTCGGGCGAGGGAGCGTGCGGCCTTATATGGCTGGCTAGGGGGCGTGGCATTCGGACTCTCGTGCGCCGCTTACGTGTGGATAGCCATTCGTCCGACAGATCTAATCGTTGGCGCCTGGACTGCGACCCTAGCCACGGCGGTCTGGATCGGGCAAAAGGTTGCGAGAGAGTTTATCTATGGGGCGATGCGCTTCAAGAACTCTCGTGCGGCTGAGGCAGTGCCACCGAGTTCGTAGAAGATCGTGAAGGTCTCTTCCGACAACTGGTTGGGATACAGTGCTGTTGGCCCCACTTGCTCGCACTTCATAGCACAGGATACCTCTGGTGAGTATGTCGCCCTTCAGCCCGGATGCCTGAAGGGCGACATTTCAGGCACTTCTGGGGTAGTAGCACCCCAGCACGTCACTCAGGGACCTAATTGAGACGCTAACGATGGCACGCTTCGAAGGGATTGATTTCTATAACCTCGACGCACTCCTCTCCGACGAGGAGCGCATGATTCGTGACACCGTTCGCGAATGGGTTGAGACCGCTGTGATGCCGATCATCGGCGATGCCTACATCAATCGCGAGTTCCCTAAACACCTTATTCCAGAGTTAGGTGAGCTGGGTGTGCTAGGTGCTAACTTGCCCGAAGAATATGGCTGTGCAGGTCTGAACAACGTTTCTTACGGGATCATCATGCAGGAACTGGAGCGGGGTGACTCAGGCATCCGCTCGTTCGTCAGCGTGCAGGGAGCACTCGTGATGTACCCGATCTTTGCGTTCGGGAGTGAGGAGCAAAAGCGGACTTGGCTCCCAAAGCTTGCGACTGGTGAAGCTATCGGTTGTTTCGGACTAACAGAGCCCGATTATGGATCCAATCCGGCTGGTATGGTCACACGAGCCGAAAAGACTTCTGATGGATGGCGACTCAACGGT
>DLTN01000012.1:0-2230 GCA_002500925.1 Gemmatimonadales bacterium UBA7835
ACAGCTGTGATCATCGCGCTAATGACTGCAGGTGAGTCAGTATTCCTCCTTCCATTCGTCCTAGCACGAATCTTCCGGCCGACGCTCTTAGATGTCTTCGAAATTACTAACCTGGAACTAGGCGTTGCCTTTTCCACATACGGCGTCGTTGCGATCGCTGCATACTTCGCTGGCGGCCCACTAGCCGACCGTTACTCAGCCCGCTCCTTGATGTCGACATCACTCGTGGCCACGGGGCTGGGTGGCGTGGTCCTAGCTACGATACCCTCGACCGGAGTAATGAACGTGCTTTGGGGGGTGTGGGGAGCGACCACCATCCTCCTGTTCTGGTCAGCAATGCTCAGAGCCACCCGAGAATGGGGAGGAGATCAAGCACAGGGGCGTGCGTACGGCCTCCTCGATGGAGGCCGAGGCTTAATCGGCGCATTAATCGCCTCCGCGACGGTTTTCTTATTTGCTATAATGCTTCCGGTCGATCCCGCCCTCGCATCTCTTGAGCAACGCACTGCTGCGTTCACCGGTGTCATATGGTGCTTCACCGGCTTCACTCTCTTTGTCGCAGCACTCGTGTTCATAGTCCTTCCAGAGGGGTCACCACAGGTGAATCAGGAAGGCGGCACACGACTCTCACTGGAAGGCGTAAAGGCCTCAATTAGAATGCCCACGATCTGGCTACAGGCCATCATCGTCGTGTGCGCCTATGTGGGGTTCAAAGCCACTGACGATTTCTCGCTCTTGGCCAGTGACGCGCTCGGATACGACGACGTACAGGCCGGCAGCGTTGGCACTCTCTCCTTCTGGGTACGAGCAGTAACGGCCATTTCGGCTGGTTACCTTGCAGATCGAATCGAACCATCCCGCGTGATCTTCTGGGGCTTCCTCCTCCTCGCTGGGGGAAGTTCACTGATTGCGTCGGGGCTTCTTTTTCCAGGTGTGGCGTGGATGCTGATCGCCACAATTGTTACCACCAGTGTCGGAGTGTATTCCCTACGAGGTGTTTACTTCGCCCTGCTAGCTGAAGGCGGGGTGCCCATGGCATATACCGGTAGCGCAATCGGAGTTATCTCCCTCGTCGGTTTCACACCTGACGTTTTCATGGGCCCCCTCATGGGTGTTCTACTAGATAGCTCACCGGGTGTGCTCGGTCACCAACATGTCTTTGCGGCTGTCGCGGCATTCAGCTTGGTGGGTTGGATAGCAACTGGATTATTCCGGAAGGTTCGACCTGAGCTTGGGGCCTCGGCATGATCAAGCTATCCTAATTTCCTAGTACATACCCGGATCAAGTATCCGTAACAAAACGAATTGCTGTATGACTCGAGTTATCAGAAAGTCATCTGCATTCACCGTCTTGCCCTCAAATTTTTTGACCACTCATGAACTTGCACACGACCTTCCGGACACCTTTAGTCGCCCTAGCACTCATTAGCGCACTCGGTTTCGCACCCGAAGTGGGCGAGGCTCAGCTCACGATGGCACAGGCCCAAACAGCGATTGACGCTGCAGAAGCGGAGGCAAGAGCCAACGACTGGAACCTCACGATTCTTGTCGCCGATGCAGACGGGGTCCCGGTTTACATGAGACGCATGGACGGAGCTCCAGCGCGAACCACCGACATAGCCAGCAGGAAAGTTCACGTAGTTATAACAACAGGTGGGACATCGGGAGCTTACGGCCAAGCACTCGCAGCTGGAACGGTCGACAGTATTCCTGGGGGGATCCACTACGAGGGAGGACTCCCGATCTTGATGAATGGCGAACTTATCGGCGCTATGTCAGCGAGCGGTGCGCGGGGGTCCGAAGACGCTCAGGCAGTGATGGCTGGACTCGCTGCGATTGGAGCCACGGGCGGTAACTAACTACCTGCTCGTGGGTTAAACGCGGCGACCTGCCGTCCTTAAAGACAACTGTCATACACCGAGGGGATGGGTTCCTTCACACTTCGCCGAACGTTCGGCGATCAGAGCTCAAGATCGTACTGAAGCCCGCCGAAAGTGAGACGGTGATGTGGCGTCAGCCCGTGCTTTTCGATGGCATTCCTGTGCTCTGAGGTTCCATAGCCTTTATTTCGCTCCCATCCGTACTCTGGATAACGTTCGCTCAGGCGAACCATGAGTCGGTCACGGGTCACCTTAGCGATTATCGAGGCACACCCGATCGAGTGGATAATTGCATCACCACCCACTACGGCATCGTGTTTTATGCCTAGTCCCTTAACAGGTAACCCGTC
>DLTN01000012.1:2606-5911 GCA_002500925.1 Gemmatimonadales bacterium UBA7835
GCACGGAGGATATTGGTTTGGTCGATTTCGTGGGCTGACGCCGCACCAACACCAAATGAGAGCGCAGATGATATGATGCTTTTATACAGAGCTTCACGGGTATTACCGGACAGTTTCTTGGAGTCGCCTGCACCTTCGATGTGAGTTCCTTCGGGTAGCACGAGAGCCGCAGCCACAACTGGCCCAGCGAGTGGGCCTCTACCTGCCTCATCTACTCCGGCCACCAGACGACCGCGGCCCCAGAACCGTCGCTCGTACTTGAGCAGATCCTGGGGCCGCGACAGCATGGGTTCGTCCGACTTCAACGCCGGGTCGTGGTCAGCGAGTGCTTCGCTTCTCCACGATACGCGCGGCTCTGCCGCGACGACCTCTTAAGTAATAGAGCTTCGCCCGTCGAACACGACCGCGACGGACTACCTCGATACCACTCACCGTCGGAGCATGTAGCGGGAAAACGCGCTCGACACCTACACCACTGGAAATCTTTCTTACGGTGAAGGTCTCATCAACACCACCACCTTTACGAGCAATGCAAACCCCCTCGAACGCCTGCACCCGCTCTTTCGACCCCTCACGGACTAGGTATAGTACGCGAACGGTGTCGCCCGCAGCGAATTCAGGAGTTTCTTCCCGGAGTTGCTCTTTTTCGAGTTCTTTGATGATGTCGGTCATTGTCGATTCCAGCGACTGGGTCGCAGGGGTTCCAAAACAGACGTCCAAGATAATGAGGTCAGTCATGGACGTGAACCCCGAACGCGACCAAGTTGCTCGACTCTATATAAGGTTTATGCCTGCCCTAGCCTGAGCATCGCACGAACGTCATGACCCGAGTCAGTATCCCTTTTCCATATAGTAATCAAATCACTCTCGCTCCTCCCAGCACCTGGGGACTGAAGCTCCTACCCCTCGCGGCATGCTTACTTCTCTCTGTAATAGCATGCGGAGGCAACGACGCTCCGGGGCTTGAGGACGCCCATTGGACTCGGGCGCAACGGTTGGAATCTCTTCTCACCACGCTGGCCGCTGACTCCATGGAAGGCCGGAGAACAGGCACAGCAGGAGCTCATAGGGCCGCTGAGTTCTTAGCCGCTGAACTAGAGCGATACGGCATCGAGCCTGCTGGCGACAACGGCACCTACGTGCAGACAGTTCCTATGGCGAGGATTACTGAGGATAATGCCAGCGGGCCCCGTGAGCGGTTCACTTTGGAAATCGACTATGAGTCGTGGGAAGCGCTTCCTGCCGAATCGATCATCACGACTGAGTCTAATATCATCGGCATCATCCGCGGGTCCGATCCGGAATTAGCCAACCAAGCGATCGTTCTCGGGGCCCACTACGACCACCTAGGTATCGGATCACCGATTCTAGACAGTGAGGATGTGCCAGACTCCATCTACAACGGAGCTGACGATAACGGTTCTGGAACGGCAGCGGTTCTGGAGATTGCGAGAGAACTCATTCAAGGCCGGGCGCCGCTCAGAACCATAGTGTTCCTCCTGAGCACGGGAGAAGAGTTCGGCCTTCTGGGAACCAGATACTACATCGCCAACCCGGTCATCCCTCTGCACCAGACTGTGGCCGACCTCCAGATCGAAATGATCGGGCGGGTAGACGATGCAGCGGGTGGCTTCGGAAAATCCTGGCTGACTGGATATGAGCGGACCACGCTGGGAGATCAACTTGCGGCATCCAAGTCTCACATAGTACCTGACCCGAGACCGGACGAAGACTTCTTCTTCCGAAGTGATAACGTAGCGTTCGCGGTATTGGGTATCCCGGCTCACACCATGTCATCCTTTGGGCTTCACCCAGACCACCATCAGCCCTCCGACGAGGTAGATCTCATCGACTTTGAACATATGTCAGCCGTGGTCGATGCAGCCGTTGGATTGGTCCGGCTACTAGCAAACGGAGCAATTACAGACTGGAAAGAAGGCGGACGAGAAGGTCTTCAGGACTACTGGTAGACCCAAAGACAGATCGTCTACATCCAAGCGTTTCTATTCCGAAAACCCTTGATGTTCCTATTTGTTTTCAGCGCTCCATCTCTCTCGACTGAGGCGTTCGGCCTCAGCCTCTCTCCACTCCTCAATCTTCGCATGGTCACCCGAGCGAAGGACTTCAGGCACCTTGTAACCACGGTACTCAGCCGGCCTTGTATAAGAGGGTGCCGACAAGTTACGCGCATCATAAAATGAATCCGTAGCAGCCGCATCGTGGTCGCCGATCGCCCCAGGGAGCAGGCGAACCACTGCATCTGTTATCGCCAGTGCTCCGACTTCTCCTCCTGATACGATGAAGTCTCCGAGCGAGATCTCATCCGTCGCGAGATGTTCAGCAACACGCTGATCCACGTCTTTATAATGGCCACAGAGAAGGGTTAGCTCGTGCCCAACACTGAAGCGGACGGCATCTTGATGTCTGAAGGGCCGTCCCCGAGCGGACAAGAGAACGATGGGGCCCTGTGGTTTCAGGTCATCAATCGCCTCGAAAAAAGGCTCTGGCTTCATGACCATCCCTGCACCGCCCCCGTATGGCAAATCGTCTACAGTCTTGTGGCGGTCATACGTGTAGTCCCGGAGGTCGACCATTCGATACTCCACCAAACCAGCCTCCTCCGCTCGGGCTGGAATCGACAAGCCAAGCGGACCGTCAAAAAAACCTGGAAAGATGGAGACTATGTTGATCTGCATGCTCATAAATCAAGCAACCCATCCGGGGGATCAATCACTATTCGACTAGCGCCCACATCGACATTCACAACGATTTCCGGTTGGTACGGAATCATTAACGTTCCCTTACCCCCGGAGACCTCTAGCAGATCGGTCGGCCCCAGCTCATAAACCTCTTGAACAGTCCCTATTGTCTCACCACCAGCCGTTTCAACGGCCATACCTAGGAGCTGGTGGTAGAAAAATTCACCCTCCGCGAGAGGCTCGACTTCTTCCATGGGAAGGTACAGATATCTGCCCTGGAACAGTTCGGCCCCAGTTCGATCGGTGACACCTCCAAAGGTGACGAGCGCACCCTTCGGATGTTCGCGAACAGATTCTATGCGCAACGGGGGCAAATCTGGGTTCGGCCCATGATCGTCCTCGCCTCCCAATGACAGAACCACCCCAGAAGCGAACACATTTTCTGGATAGTCCGTGAGGACGCTGCACAGAAACTCCCCTTTTGTTCCATGAGGTCTTGTGAGGTGTCCGACCACTAGGTGAGTCGGATCCTTTTGACCCATGGTCGGGCTTCGTCCGAGGAGTGCCTCGGACTACTCCTTCTCTTCCTCGGCAGCAGGCTCTTCC
>DLTN01000013.1:0-7091 GCA_002500925.1 Gemmatimonadales bacterium UBA7835
CCACACATCACGGACGAGATCAAGAGTGCGATCAGTAGGCTTGCCGAGGAGAACGATGTCGTTATTACCGAGATCGGCGGTACGGTTGGTGACATTGAGTCACTACCATTCCTGGAGGCGATCAGACAATTCCGTGTAGATGTAGGTAGGGAGAATGCGATTTTTGTGCACCTCACCTTGGTCCCGTATCTGGCAGCAGCAGGCGAATTGAAAACGAAACCGACACAGCACTCGGTAAGAGAGTTGATGGAGATCGGGATCCAGCCACAAGTGCTTATCTGCCGGGCTGAGAAGCCTCTCTCGAAGGAGATAAAGCGAAAGATCGCGCTCTTCACTAATGTCGATTCAGAAGCGGTCCTAGAGTCACCGGATCTGTCTACTATCTATGAAGTCCCGCTATCTCTGAAGCAACAGAGGGCAGACGAGGTTGTTATGCGGGGTCTTGGGCTCACAGATCTTCCGGATCCTGATCTTACAACGTGGACGGACATGGTCAGAAGGGTTCAGCAGCCTGCATCAGGTACGGTTAGGATTGCAGTGGTTGGGAAGTACACTGAACTCGTCGACTCGTACAAGTCAGTTCAGGAAGCCTTGATCCACGGCGGTATAGCAAACGATGTGAACGTGGAAATCGACTGGTTGCTCTCCGAAGAGTTTACGGGAGGCACGGGTGTGGAAACCCTGTCCTCCTACAATGGTGTGCTTATACCAGGAGGGTTCGGGCCCAGAGGCGTCGAGGGGATGCTACACGCAATTCAGTGGGCGAGAGAGAGCGGTACGCCATTCTTCGGTATTTGCCTTGGGCTCCAATGTGCGGTGATCGAATATGCCCGAAATGTGTGCGGCCTCGAGGGAGCCCATTCAACGGAATTCGACGCTGAGTCGCCTCATCCGGTCATCGCACTTCTTGACTCACAGCTCCAGGTAATCAAAAAAGGTGGCACCATGAGATTGGGGGCATACCCATGCGCTCTCTCTGACTCCAGCCGCTCTCGAGAAATCTATTCTGCGGAGGAGATTTCTGAGCGACATCGACATCGCTTTGAGGTAAATAATGAATACCGGGAGCGATTAGCCGATGAGGGGTTGACGATCAGTGGCACATCGCCGGACGGTGGGCTCGTCGAAATGGTTGAAATTACTGAACATCCTTGGTTTGTGGCTGGACAATTTCACCCGGAACTGAAGAGCCGACCTACTCGACCACATCCTCTATTTGCCTCTTTCATCGAGGCAGCCAGCCATCATGCGAGATAGAAAAGTCCCGTCTTCGCATACTGTGCTCACGCGAAGCCCGACCTGTTGAGCAAGGCGCGATTCACGGGGATGACCTGATATGCTAGAGGTATTCACCCTGATTGCCGGGCCATGCACGCTGGAGGACGATGCTCTCAATCTAGAGATCGCGGAGTTTCTTGCTGGTTTGTCTCACAGCACGGGCCTTCCCGTAGTGTTTAAGGGATCCTTCGACAAAGCGAATCGGACACACTTAGAAGCCCCAAGAGGCCCCGGGCTCTCAGCGGGTCTAGAACGCCTCCATACTGTGCGGGAGAAGACGGGGCTCCCACTCCTGACCGACATTCATGAACCGAATCAAGCGGCACCCGTCGCAGAGGTGGTCGACGTCCTTCAAATTCCCGCCTTCCTCTGCCGACAGACCGATCTGCTGACTGCTGCGGGACAGACGGGCTGTGCGGTGAATGTAAAGAAAGGGCAATGGGCGGCGCCTGAGGAGATGGGCGCAGCAGTGCATAAAGTCCGGACAGCGGGTGGCTCTATATGTGCTGTAACCGAGAGGGGTACCGCACACGGTTACGGGGACTTGGTCGTGGACATGCGGTCGTTTGAGCGTCTCAGAAAAGCTACAGGAGCAACAGTCCTGTTCGATGCGACTCACTCGGTGCAGCGCGCTCGAGCATCTTGCGGCATGACGGGAGGCGACCCGAATCACATTCCAGCTCTTGCCAGGGCGGCGGTCGCAGCTGGATGTGATGGGATCTTTTTGGAGACCCATCCTGAGCCTTCACAGGCGCCCTCTGACGGGACTAACATGCTTCCACTCGAACAACTTCCCGATCTCGTGCAACAGATCCTCGCGATCCGGGCTGCGATTGAAGGAACCCTCGGTTCATAGCTTCGAGTGCGGAGAATATGACACGGACCATCAACTCCATACCTAGAGAGCTCGCAGAGCGTATCCGTCTAGTAATCTTCGACGTCGACGGGGTGCTCACTGACGCTGGCCTGTATACCGGTGCCACGGCAAAAGGCGAGCTGTTTGAACTGAAGAGGTTTGATATACAGGATGGCGTGGGGTTGAAAATGTTGAAGTGGGCCGGACTCGATGTTGTACTAGTGTCAGGCAGAGTTTCGGAAGCCACTTCCATCCGCGCGAAAGACCTCGGAATAGATGGGTGTTATCAAATCCCAGATGCCCACAAACTTAAGGTGGTTAAACAGGTCCTTGACGAGAGAACAATAAGTTGGGACGAGGTTGCGATGATCGGTGATGACATCCCGGACTTAGCGGTGATGCGCCTGGTGGGGCTCAAGGCAGCCGTGGCGAACGCCACTGACCCGATCGCGTCCATCGCCGACTGGCAGTCAAGTCGATCTGGTGGGCACGGGGCAGTGCGAGAGTTCACTGATGCGCTCCTTCGGGCTAGGGGGGAACTAGATGAGGTCGTCGAAAAATACGTCCGAGAGCGGAGCAAGAACTGATAGCTGAGAATCGGTCTATCGTAAATTGTGTTAATAGATTTCTCAGCGGTGTAACGTTAACGATGTTACATAGGCAGTAACCTGACTCAGGTGTGGAACTGTCGCGTAGAGTGCGGTGGTAGACACTGAGGCAAGATTCCGAAATGGGTGTGAGCTGCTACGATGGCTGGCACGCCCATGGCCAGATGAAATTGGGAGCAGTTTGAGGATGACAAAGCGACAGTTCTTCACGCCCCGCGGTTGCACCGCGATTGCGCTGGCACTCGTCGCTGTAGGGTGCTCTTCAGAGTTGAGCACTCCAGTGGCAAACCGAGACCTTCAGGCTCTCGAAGCAGACTACGTGGCATACGGGATGGTAAGTTTTATAACAGCGCGCGGGGTTCGGGAGGGCCGTGTGGAGGCTGATACTGCATATGTATATGAGGAGACTTCGACCGCGATGCTGAGGCAGATGTCTATTGTCTTCTATGATGAATTTGGAAACGAGAACGCTACAGTGACTGGAGATTTTGGAGACTGGAATCAAGAGACGAATCGGATGGTTGCACGCGGAGATGTGGTATTGCTGATCCACGAAGATTCAAGTCAGATCCAGAGTCCTGAAATCTACTACGATCCAGGATTAGAGCGGATCTGGAGTGACTCGCTCACCACTCGCACAATGAGCGACGGGGCGGTCTCGACTGGGACAGCTTTCGAGTCTGATATGGCGTTCGAGAATATTACGATTGCGAACATGAGGGGTGGTGCGCGACGGGTCTTTTAGACTCGGACCGCAACGCATACCGGATGCACTCACCTCTAGCTCCCATTCGGATGGCGATTGCCCTATCAACTTTATCATATGGGCTTTTTACGAGTCCGTTAGATGCGCAGGAAGGCTGCGAGGCGGTCGCTCCAGGCAACGATCTGACCCGGGCATTAACGGTAGGTGAATTACGTATTACGTACATCACAAATCCGCACTTCCTCTGTTCTGGTGGTGTTGAGATATGGGCCGATTCAGCAGAAGCATTTCCCGACCGTGGATATTCTCATTTGATTGGTAACGTGCGCTATCAAGAGGACGCTAGAGAGTTGCGTGCCGACGACGCTCGCTACTTCACCAACGAAGGGCGGTTACAAGCCGAAGGGAGCCTGGTCATCCTAGACGAAGCTCAGGGATCCTCAATCGAGAATGGAAATCTCGTCTACTTGTTGGAGACGGACTTTCGGGATGTCTCGGAGATGACTGTCATGACGGACGCGAATGGGGTGCGGCCTGTCGCGGTTCTTACCCCGCGACAGGAAAGTGAGTCTGGGGTTGAGAGCGATACCTATACCGTGGTAGGGGACCGGATCTTTCTTCTCGGAGCTAATTATTTCACCGCATCGGGTGACGTTCGGATCGAACAAGACTCTCTGGAGGCCTTCGCAGATTCAGCAGAATACGACATGGATGCTAGCGGACTGGTGCTGGAAGGTGACGCCCGAGTGCTTAGCGGCGAATACGATTTGGTTGGGCGTAGAATTACGCTGAGCGCACCCGGCGCTCCAGAGAATCGCATACACGCAAGACGAAACGCCAGATTGGAAGGGGGTGACTTGCTGCTAACCTCTGCTCAGATCTTCCTCTTTCTTGAAAATGATCAACTCGAAAGACTAGTTGCCACTCCAGTCGTGGACCCGGCGTCTGCCGTTGCAGACGTGGAGGACCGAGAGCGCCCAGAGGCCGTCGTGGAGAATTTCCAGCTCACAGCTGACTCCGTAGAAGTTCGGGCGCCGGCTCAGCGTGTTGAAAGGGTGTTCGCGTCGGGTTCAGCGAGGAGCGAGTCCCATGCGGCAGACTCTCTGACGGTTGATCTTCTACCTGAGATTGCCAAAACCGATTGGTTGGAGGGTGACACAATCATCGTCAACTTTACCGAGAAAATGGTCGTCCCCTCGGATCTAGGAAGCGGTACCGAGACGCCAGAGCTTGAAGTTGAAGACATCATCGCGATAGGTAGTGCACGGTCCCTCTATAGGCTTCCACCGAACGACTCCCTCGCAGTGCCGGGAGTTGACCCGCCTGCGGTCCATTACGTAGTCGGCAATCAGATCCGGATAGAGATGAGAGGGCAGCAGGTAGAGTCCATGCAGGTCAGCGGTCAAACAGAGGGTGTTCATCTAGAACCGCTGCAACGAGCGCCAGTCCCCGATACAGCTCAGGTAGACACGCTGGCTGTGTCAGACAGCTCCGCGGTTGAGCTGCAGTTGGACAGCGAACTTATGGGTCCTCAAAGTATTTTCGACTACGTGCCTCCATCAGAGTCGTTACAATTGCGCGGCCCTTTCACACCCCCCCTACAAAATCGACCGAGGAGTCTCCCTTGAATCCACTGAACACAGAATCAGGAGTCATCGAGGCCGACTCTCAGGGTGGAGTCACCCCATCATCTCCCGGACTCGAAGGGAGCAGTAAGCTTTGGGGGAACGGGCTGACAAAGATTTATCGGAATCGCTGTGTTGTTGAAGGTGTTGATATCGAGGTCAGCCAAGGCGAGATAGTCGGCCTTCTAGGCCCGAACGGAGCAGGGAAGACCACAACGTTTTACATGATGGTCGGGCTCATCCCTCCGGCAGAAGGCACAGTCCATCTAGACGGGGAAGAGCTGACTAGAACACCCATGTACCAGCGAGCGAGAAGAGGGGTCGGGTACCTAGCGCAGGAGCCGTCTGTTTTCCGGAAGCTTTCGGTCGAAGATAATGTCCTGGCGATCCTCGAAACCCTAGGTCTTCCGAAGGGAGAAGAGGAGGCGCGCCTTGGGGAGCTCTTGGAGGAACTAGGCCTCACAGAATTGCGAAAGAGCAAAGCTTACTCACTCTCCGGGGGTGAAAGAAGGCGGCTTGAAATAACACGTGCTTTAGTACAGCAACCTAGATTTATGCTTTTGGACGAGCCTTTTGCTGGAATTGACCCTATAGCAGTTCACGATATTCAGGAAATAGTTCGCGGGCTCAAGGATAAGGGGATCGGAGTGGTAATATCGGATCACAACGTTGAGCAGACGTTGGAGATCGTGGATCGTGCCTACATCATGTATGAGGGAAAGATCAGGGTGAATGGGACGGTTTCCGAGCTGGTCTGGAATGATGAAGTCGCCGAGATCTATCTCGGCCCCGCGTTGACTGCCCGAATGAGGGATAGATACCTCCGTCCGGAGGACTGAGAAGGAAAGGTGAAGGCCGATTCCCACATGAGAGACCCCGTGGGAGATGAGGATAGATGAGTTCGTTCAATGCCAAACTGTACCAGAGCACTCAGCTCCGGCAGGATATGCAAATCAACCCTCGCTTATATCAGGCGATGGAACTGCTTTACATGCCTTTGCTGGACCTCGAGCAGCATCTGAAAGAGCAGATGGCTGAGAATCCTTTCTTGGAAATGCAGGACGATTTCGAAGAGAAGGAGGTAGAACTCAAAGAAGATACGCTTGATGAGCCGACGGGAGATGACGAAGTCGACTGGGAGAGAATACTCTTGGAGGGCTTTGAGGTTGGTGGACAGCGCCAACAGTACGAGGCAAGGGAGGTGTTTGAGCCTACACCGGTCGAGGCTCAGGGCTTGCACGACCACCTCCTTGGCCAGCTTACGCTGCTTCCGATCGCAGAAAGGGAAATAAGACTGGGCGAGGAAATCATCGGAAACATTGATGACGACGGGATGTTCGCGTGTACACCAGACGAATGCTTGGTGGGGTTAAACGAGTGGCTAGAGCAGGTGCGACCATCCGCATATGCGAAGGCCGAAGAGATCAGCGACGAGCCGGCTCGTTTGAGTGAGCTGGCGGAGATCGCCTCGGTTTTTCGCGAATACGAAATCTCCGAAGTAGACCACATGATTTCTGTGGTCCAGGGGTTCGATCCTGCTGGAGTCGGAGCCCGGAACGTCCGTGAGTCGCTCCTGCTCCAGCTAATCAATCTCGGCGCTGAGTCATCACTGCAGTATAGAGTTGTAGACGAGCACTTCGAGCAGTTGATTAATCGCCACATCACCGAGATAGCGAAAACAATCGGGGTGAAGCCCATCGAGGTTCAGGACGTCGTGGACTCTATTAGTCAACTGGATCCTAAGCCGGGATTGAAATATTCAACGGCTCCCGAGGAGTACGTGATCCCCGATCTCATCGTAGAGTTCATAGATGGCGAGTACATGGTGTTTGCTAACGACACGAGTCTGCCCCGCCTCCGAATCTCTCAAGCTTACCGCGAAGTGGCCAAGGATAAAAAGGAGTTCACTGGGGAAAACAGAGAGTTTATTGCGAACAAATTGAACTCAGCCAACTGGATGATCCAGGCTATCGAGCAAAGGCGTCAGACCATGCTTAAGGTCATGACTTTCATCGTAG
>DLTN01000013.1:7492-8536 GCA_002500925.1 Gemmatimonadales bacterium UBA7835
AGATGCACGAATCCACTGTTTCGCGCGTCACAAATAAGAAGTTTGTGCAGACCCCTCGTGGGGTGTATTCCCTCAAGTACTTTTTCTCGACCGGCCTATCCACTACGAGTGGAGACGATATATCAGCGCGTGGTGTTAGGGATAAGATAAAGACGTTGGTTGCCGATGAAGATCGAAAGAAGCCACTTACCGACCAGGCACTTGTGAACCTACTTAAAGAAGACGGAGTCAAGATTGCCCGCCGAACAGTGGCTAAGTACAGAGACCAGCTTGATATTTTACCAGCCCGCATGCGGAAACGGGTTTGAACGATGGAGCAGCCGTAATGCGACGAGACTTTACTATCCTCATTCCGGCCTACAATGAAGCGCTGGTCGTTCCCGACCTGGTCAGAGAGCTACATGCTGTCTTTTTGAAGTATCGGCTCGATGGCGAGGTTCTGCTGGTTGATGATGGTTCGACAGACGGGACTGCTGATCTAGCTGAGAAAGAGGCCGCGGACTGGGAAAGATTCCAAGTCGTGCGGCACAAAGTGAATAGAGGTAAGACCGAGGCGATACTTACAGCGGCGGAGCATGCTTCCGAAGGTCTGCTGATTCTCTTTGACGCGGACCTTCAGTATTCACCGGAAGAGATCCCTCGCTTCCTGGAGTGTTTAGACGATGGTTGGGATATCGTGACGGGACGAAAAACGGGTCCTTATGAAAAAAAGGCGGTTTCGACGGTTTACAATCAGCTCTCTAGACTAGTTTTCGATCTACCTGTATCGGACCTCAACTCAATGAAGGCATTTAGGGCCGAGGTCCTCGAAGGACTTCATCTTCGGCATGATTGGCATCGCTTTTTTGTGGCGCTCGCGCACGCACAGGGTGCGACCGTTACTGAGATCGATATCGACCTTCATCCCAGAAGAGCTGGGGAAGCGAAGTACGATGGGCGGAGAAGGATCTTGGTGGGACTTCTTGACCTCGTGTCGGTTTGGTTTCTGCTGATCTTTTCCCGTAAACCTCTTCTTCTCTTTGGTGGTACCGGGCTAGTTCTCGC
>DLTN01000071.1:0-2457 GCA_002500925.1 Gemmatimonadales bacterium UBA7835
AACCAGTCGCGGCGGCGTTCTCGTCAAAGCCTGGTTTAACGCGTACACGCAAATCCCCGAAACAATGAAATATAGAGTCGAGTGGGATCGACGAACTCCTGTGACCACACCTTTTGGGGTGGGTAAGCCCGGTAGGGCACTTACTGCGTTGAAGCTGGCTATGGAGGACCTCGAAGCGGAAGGGGTGGCCCCAGATTCCAGATGGGGTGAGGTGCACCGAGTCGTACAAGGGGATGTTGATGAACCGTTGTCGGGGTGCGAAGGGGCGCTGGGTTGTTTTCGCACGTTGTCTTTCACGCCGCTACCGGGTGGCCGTCGGGCTGTAAACCGGGGCGACGGATGGGTCTTCGTGGTCGAGTTCGGGGAGAAGCCCCGAGGCTACTCGATTCTTGCCTATGGTCAGAGTCGGCTGGAGGATTCGCCATATCATGACGACCAAGCTGCCATGTTTGCCAGAGATGAAATGAAGCCCATCCTATGGAGTGAAGCGGAGATAGTGGCTGCTACGATTCGACGATATCGACCGGGTGCCCGATGAGGGGAATTCGTCTTCTCAATAACGCGTTGTTCGAAGTTTTGGATGAGGTTGGGCGATGAAAGTCGCGCTCTTCGCAACGTGCATTGGCGATCAGTTTTTTGCGGATGCTTGTGCAGATTCTGTTAGGCTGCTCCGGCACGTTGGCGCGGAGGTGTCGTTTCCGGAGGGACAGACCTGTTGCGGGCAGCCCGCATATAATTCAGGTCACCGAAGTGAAGCCCAGCGTGTGATGGAGCACACGCTAGACGTGTTTTCCGGCGCCGATTACGTGGTGCTGCCTTCGGGCAGCTGCGCTGGCATGCTCCGGGCGGTCTACCCTGGGCTAGCCGCATCAGACTCGCTTCGAGCCGCCTCGGAGGATATGTCAGCGCGGACTTATGAACTGTCACAGTTCTTGGTGGAGGTAGCCGGGGTGGACCGGCTGGGCGACGGCTTGAAGGGTTGTCGGATTGCTTACCATCATGGATGTCACGCTCTTAGAGAGCTGGGGGTCATGTCTGAGCCATTGAGTCTTCTGCGAGGTGCTGGCGCCGACGTCGTGTCGTGGACAGCTGACCGCGAGTGTTGTGGTTTTGGGGGGACTTTCTCGGCCAAGCTCCCAGAGGTTTCGGCTGCGATGGCGGACCACAAGCTAGACACGCTTCCAGTGGTGGACTTAGTAACGTCGTCCGATGGTGGATGTTTACTCCAGCTCTCTGGGCGAGCCGAGCGGCGTGGCCTGGCTGTTCCGTTTCAGCATTTGGCGACCCTTTTGTGGCAAGGGGTGACAGGAGAGGCTGGTAACGGGGTGGAAGTGTGAGTGATCGATCACCCGAATATCGTCCAAGTGAGTATAGGGCAGCTTCCGCTCACATACTCTTAAACACTCCGGGCGTCCGCAGTTCGGTTGGCTCGGCGACACGGGACTTCGATGCCAGGCGAGCGAAGGCATATGAAGAGGTCGAATCAGGTCTGTGGAGGGACTGGGCCCGATCCGTAAAGGCCAACGTGCTGAGCAGGTTGGACGAATATCTCCTTCAGGCGGAGGAGAGCCTTCGCGCCAACGGTACGCAGGTGCATTGGGCATCGTCGGCTGACGATGTTTATCAAGTGCTCCGCGGTATCGTTGAAAAAAATGGCGTTAAGACCGTAGTTAAAAGCAAGAGCATGCTCAGCGAGGAGCTTGAGGTGAACAATTACCTTGAGACGCTTGGTGTTCGATCGATTGAGACCGATTTGGGAGAGTACATCATCCAGCTGCTCGACGAACCGCCCAGTCATATTGTGGGTCCCGCGATTCACAAGAGTCTCGAGGACTGTCGAGCCCTGTTTCACGAACAGCTCGGAACACCTATCGATGCAGACCCAGACGAACTGGCTTCCGCGGCACGCAGTGCTTTGCGGGAGGATTTCCTTTCGGCAGACCTAGGTATTTCGGGAGGGAATTTCCTCGCAGCAGATACGGGGACCGTCGCTCTAATCGAGAACGAGGGCAACATAAGGCTTACAACTTCAGTCCCACGAATTCACGTAGCCTTGGTGGGGATCGAGAAGGTCTTACCCCGTCTAGTAGATCTAGCAGGGTTTCTGCAGTTGACCTCAAGGGCGGCCACGGGTCAGCCGATTGGGCTCTTTGTATCGCTCATCCAAGGGCCTCGAAAAAGCGAAGAGCCCGACGGGCCAGAAGAGGTGCATGTTGTGTTCGTCGATAACGGACGGTCCGCGCTGTATGAGGACGACGTAGCGTCTGAAGCGCTTGGCTGTGTGCGGTGCGGAGCGTGTTTGAATATCTGCCCTGTATATCGACAGACCGGTGGCCACGCTTATGGCTGGACCTACCCGGGCCCTATAGGTGCGATCATCTCCCCTGGCCTGCTCGGCCTAGATAAAGCCATGCCGCTCCCGCATGCGTCCAGCCTCTGCGGGGCATGTGAAGATGT
>DLTN01000071.1:2815-8860 GCA_002500925.1 Gemmatimonadales bacterium UBA7835
GGCTGTTTCGGAGGGTCAGATCTCAAAGGGGGAGCGCTTCGGGATCCGGATGTATGCGGATCTCGCTGAGCGGCCTCTAGGGTATTCCATGGCGGCGAGCGCTTTGCGTCGAGTCCCATGGCGAGCCGCAGGTGCGGCCCTCCCTGTTTTGAATGGCTGGCTACAGGAGCGTGAGATCCCAGAGCCGAGCTCGAAGTCATTCAGGCAACTTTGGCGAGAGGGGATAGAATGAGTGCGCGCGAAGAGATCCTCGACGCATTGAGTCGAGTTCGGGAGCGGAGAGAGGCCGTCGAGCACCCCGGGCGCTTTGGGGGATGGCGGCCGGATCCGCCGCCGCGGGCTCTGGATGGATTTGTTTCGATGTTTACTCAGGCCGGTGGCGAGGTTGTTCACTTTGCAAACGTCGCAGAGCGCAAAGAATGGCTACGTGTGTTTCTCTTGGATTATGACAGTGTATCAATGGGTGCTGGAGTCCCTAGTGACCTGGCAGGGCTTGGTGGGCCACCGAGGGTAGCGCTTGGGAAGGAGCATACCGCACCTGTCGGTATAAGCCGGGCTCGCGCGGCAGTTGCAGAGACGGGCTCGCTGTTAATGGACGCCAGAGATGGTCGTCGTGCGCAGCTTCTTCCACCGGTCCTTGTGGCTCTTGTGGAAGCGGACTCGGTATACTCAGCCTTAGCAGACGCCTTGGAGGCCGTTGGTCCTGATATGTCGGCAGCGCTCGGAATGCACTCCGGACCATCTAAGTCGGCCGACATAGGCCAGGTGATGGTTAAGGGCGTTCATGGGCCGGGCCGTGTAATCGCGCTGGTGGCCTAAGAGGCAGACTGCAAGTACCGTCAGTGTTATTAAGAAACCTCTTTATCAACACGGGTGATGTCGTGGGTGATTCGAGTCCGACCCAACTTAGACGTGTTCTGCGAGTGCGAGATGGGCTTGCGGTCACTGTAGGTATCGTCATTGGCGCTGGGATCCTTGGCACCCCAGGGCTCATCGCCGGCTACCTACACGATCCGTTCGTCATCCTTGGAATGTGGTTCTTTGGTGGCGTCATGGCTGGACTGAGCACACTCATGCTAGCGGAAATGGCCGCGGCTCTGCCGGAAGCCGGCGGCAAGTATGTGTATGCCCGACATGCATGGGGTGACACAATGGGATTCGTCGCTGGTTGGTCCGAGATCTTCGTGACGCGGGGCTTCAGTGGAGCGTCGAAGGCTGTTCTGATCTCGGGATACCTTTTCATGCTAGTTCACGGGACGACGGAAGTACCCGCAACAGTCTTCTTTGTCCTCGAAGGCCCCTCCTGGCTCGGCGACATCGAATTGTCGTGGGTGGGGGTCGTCGCACTCGCGGTAGTGCTGGCTTACTTCGTCCTGCACACTCGGGGGCTGAAGGCCAGTACGACTTTTCAAAACGTCACGACGGCGATCAAGGTGGTGATTGTCCTGGCAATCGCGGCCGTTGGTATCGTCGGGGGAACGGCGTCAGCCGGGGCGGACAGTACGCCGCTAATTTCCGGCGAAGCGACTGCCGGACTGCTCGGCTATGCCCTGGCCTACCAGTCGATTTCCTTTGCGTACTATGGGTGGGAAGACGCAGCAAAGATGTCGGAGGAAGTCGTCGATCCGGGGAAATCACTGCCCAAGATCCTGCTGGGTGGCGCGATCGCCGTGATGGTGCTCTACCTCCTCATGAACATCTCATTCCTATTGGCGATGACGCCCGGAGAGATGGCCGGTGCCGATCTTGTAGCGCGGGAGGCCACGGCCGCGGTCTTCGGACAGACGGCAGGGCTCGTGGTGCTCGTCGCCAGCCTCTTGATCCTCGTCAGCAGCGCTAACGTGAACTTCCTCGGCCTGCCCCGTGTTGCGTTCGGGCTCGCCCGCGAGGGGCTTGCGCCACGCTCTCTCGCGGACGTAGACGCGAGGGGCACACCGCGGAACGCTCTAATCATGATCACGATCTGGATCGGTGCGCTCGCGCTCACAGCCAGCTTCGAGACCCTGATTCGCTTCATGATGACTGTAGCGATCACAGTCGATACGATGGTCCTGCTCGCGTACTTTAAGCTGCGGGCCTCCCGACCCGACCTTGTGCGCCCTTTCCGCATGCCGGGACATCCCGTGCTGCCGGCGGTCACACTCGTGCTTTATGTGGCGATACTTGCGATTCTGATCTATACGCAGCCCGACCTAGCCATGGGTGCTGGCTCCATGCTTCTTGCGATGCTCGTTGCAGGGGTGATTACGACGCGCAGGAACGCATCACGGGTGTAGCTGAGGTGGCCAGGCGCACGGTAGATGGTCTTATGCGGGGTGGAGTTACTCACGTTGTCGGTATTCCTGACAATATGTCTGGTCCTCTCTTCGACGAGGTGGCTCTGCATGCCGCGATCCAACTTGTGACTGTCACCCGAGAGGGTGAGGCGTTCGCGGTAGCTGCTGGTTTGTGGCTAGGGGGCGCGTCACCAATCGTAGTCATTCAGAATACCGGCTTACTAGAATCAGGTGACGCTATCCGCGGGACGGCCCAGCGTATGGGGGCCCCGGTCCCAGTCATCGTTACAGGTCGTGGTTACGAGAAGATGGAGCGGTTGGGTGTGAACCAGGACCACCCCCTTACGCGTGAACTTCTCACCCGGCCCGATGTAGACTCTACAGCATTGCTTACGGAGCCAACCTTCAACGCTTGGGGGATCCCATTCTGGCGCTGCTCTGCCGGGGATGATCCGGTCGCTGCGATTGCCCGATTGCTGGATTCGACCCAAGCCCTTGGCATCCCTGCCGCGCTCCTTCTGACGCGAGACCTAAACTAGTGCTGACCGTGGCTCAGCTTCTGGGTCCGCTCGCTCGCTACAGAACGAACGAAGCTGTAGTAACGACCATGAGTGTGGTTCGCCCGTGGGGCATACTTTCAGACAGTGATCTTGATTTTGCGTCTGCGGATAGCGCTATGGGTCACGCTGCTGACCTAGCTCTGGGGCTCGCTTTGGCTCAGCCAGCTAGGAAGGTCGTGTGCGTCAATGGTGATGGAAGCATGTTGATGTCACTTGGTACTTTGGCGACCGTCGTCGGAAGCGCTGCAGAGAATTTTATTCTGATTGTGTGCGACAACGGTGAATACGAAATCACGGGGAATCAGCCTGTAGCTGCGGCTGGAAGACTGGACTACTCTGGTGTGGCTGACGCAGCTGGTTTCAGGGTGGTCTATCGCTTTGACGATGCGCGAGCGTGGTCTGCCGCAGTGCCCGAGGTCCTTTCGGTTAAAGGCCCGACGTTTGTTCATGTCATAACGGAGCCGGGCACGCAGGGGCCAATCGGGCGGAGCCCTGCGGAGCCGGCTCGTTATCTCCGGCACTCACTCTCAGACTGGTCCAAGATTATGCGTACCGCTCTGGGTGAGAGGTCCTAGCATACACGCGCCAAGCCAAGCGTGATTTGCAAAAGAGGTCAGACACATTAGGGGTGCGCGGTTCTGTGTCTCCGTTGAGTGCTTAGGGGTTGTTCACCCTTAGCCACTTCCTGAGGTCACCGACGTCGAAGCGATCGTTGTTATTGCCGATCTGGTCTAGATAATCCCGCTCCCCATCGGTAAGCGGATCGTTTTCAGGATCTAGGAATCCTTCGATCAGATCAGTGGATGCTATCACCCAATCGCCAGTAGCGTTGACGGTAAGGGTCACGCGGGGTGAGGAGTTACCGAAGCGGTCACGGACAGCTATCGAATACGAATTTTCTCCAGCCTCTTGAAGTGAGCCGATTAGGAAGAGCTGGTCTCCGATATTTTCAAAAGAAAATGCCTGTGGCAGCGTCCCAACTCCCGTGTAAGGGCCGTGGCCACCAGCTATCCTGACAGGCACTGCGAAACTTCTTATCTGCATTACTTCGACTGTCTCTGGGCGCTCGACTAGTCGTGGCGTCTGACCGGTAGATACTACGAGCCTGGCGAAGCCGTCCTGGACAGAGACCTCGTGGACCATTACTGCAGGCCAATCACCGTTGTGGAGCCGGAGCGAAGGGTTTGTCTCACCGTTCAGCTTACCCACTAATCCGTTCACTCCCCAAGCGTCACCCGCTTCGCCTCGGTTGCCTCCTTCGGGCGTCGTCTTAAGGAGCCCCCGATTTCCGTCTTGCTCGAGCATGGTGAGGTAGTACGGCTCGTCGGTGGCAGGATCGGGGCGAAGGCTTGCCGAAGAATCTTGCTTATATAAGAGCACTCCGGCGGCAGGCAAAGCGTGATCAAACCCTATCTGCGCTCGAAATTCGGCGAAGAGAAACTCGGTCGGAGAGTGTTCGAGCCCTCCGGGGTCGAGCGGTATTCTCAGCACGTCGCCATCTGTCTGGGCCGGCCCCAGAAAGACTTCCTCGTTCCATACCTCACCAATATCCAGGTAATCGATCCAGCCTAGGGTACCCTTAGAGTGTCCAATCATATGAGCAGGTCCGTAGGGCTCTCGGGTGGACCCCACGGGGCCACATCCCCAAGACCCGGCTGCCATTAGGGCCCAGCAACCAAGCACCCAGCGTCGTCCCTCAGGTCCAAGCTCCCGATCGACCCAGTGATAGTAGTCTGGTAGGCCGAGGGCGTGGCCGAACTCGTGTGCGATCACGCCAGCATCCTGAACTTTAGTCCCAGAGCAGTCAGCGGCGCTCTGTGTTATGTAGTCATGGACGAGGATCGGATGGCCATTCACACCGATATCGTTGGTCTGGAACGGAGAACCCGTTTGTGCTGAAATAGTCCAGCGGTGGGGCCAGATCGCTGGTCCGCCACAAGACGCGGCGACCTCTAGGAACTCAACGGTAATGACGTCTACGTAGCCGTCGTCGTCGCCACTGTTCGGTTGCCCGTCTGGACCGTCGTTGTCGTACTGCCGGAAGTCAACGTCGGTATCGGCTTGATTCAGCATGTCAACGATCCATTCGCCCACACGTGCATCCGGTCCTAGCGCAGAGTCTGAGCCAACTACCTCACTCATAGTGAGGCTGGTACGCACCCATCCTATTACATCGCCCGATACCGTGAGGGCTCCGCGAGACATTTCAAGATACGACTCAGTTATGGTGCCCCGTTCGGCGGGTCCTTCGAAAAGCGAGGCCTCCACCATTTCGCGGGTGATGTGTGGGTCTGCGTCGGAGTCCACGAAGAGTCCCAGGATGACTGGAATCCGAACTTCTCCGGAAGCAGAGGCCCCGCCGGCCCGGCGAAAGAGCGCTCGTTCAAATTCGTAGGCAGTTGGGTCCTCCTGAACGCGCTGGTAATAGGCTTCTGGAACCGCGACACCCTTCCGGTGAGCGAGCGCTTCGATGTCTTGGGCCGATGACTGTGCTGGTGCAAAAAGCGCTAGGAACCCGACTACGGAGCCTGCCACTATTGCTTGGTTTCGCCATCTCTGCCCGACTCTCATCGCTCGAACTCGATCTTATACTGACCAAGGTCTCCCCTCAGTTGGTCGTCGGGCCCTGCTACTTCTTCGATTGCTACGCTGGGGAGCTGAAGGGTGTCGGCTAAGTTAATCAGAAACATTAGCAGATCCCCTTCTTGGTTAATGAGCGCGACTCGCGCTCCATCCTGATTCAGTCGAGAAAAAACCTGTGTAGGCCCAACACCTTCGATAGACTGGATACCAGCCCCAAAAAGCTCAATGACTGCCGCTCCTTCCGCGCCACCTGCGGGGCTCACTAGCGTCGCAAGCATAGTGCCAGGGCCAGGAAGCGGCTTTTCCGGGCCGCAAGAGAGCATTGAGCAAAGAAGCACGATGCCAGCGAGCCGAGGAGTCAATGAACGGTTTCGGGGCATGTTCTTTCAGGCGGGGGGTGAGTTTGCGGGTGACCCTGTGTACAGCTGGGCGGCTAGGGGGGAGTTGTGTTAACCGGATGTGTCGTGCTATGGCAATACAAATATTCTTTACTAGTTGATAAGGGTCAACTGACAGGCGCAATCGTATGTTCACACAAATCAAAGTCTGACTTGCGGTTAGGGTCTTAGGTGTGGCCCTAGAAGTCCCTTGGTTACTAGGGCGGGGTGACCCTGTGCCGCGTCATT
>DLTN01000036.1 GCA_002500925.1 Gemmatimonadales bacterium UBA7835
GTAGCACGACCGTTAACAACCAGATGTAAGCAGCATAGCCGACGATGGCACCGGCGATGATGAGGTAGAGTAACGCCCACCATGATCTTTGGGAGACATCCAAAATCGAAAAGCCGACCAGCTCCCCAGAGGCCAAAGACAGAAGTGTAAAAATCGCACCCCCGCTTAGCATTTGAGTAGCCACGAGCATCGCCGGCCTGGGCGGGTTCTCCACGTAACGTGAGACAAGTGACCCGATCGCCCAGGAGATGCTTCCAACCAACACCAATGACGCCCCCAGAAATTCCTCTCGCCCACCAGCACCAACACCTGGCGAGCCGGCTAGCACCCCGACACCCAAAAACCCAATCATCAAACCCATCGTCGCCCGGCTAGAGGGTCGATTCCCAGAGCCAAATCTAGCATCGAGCAACACCATCCACATGGGTACGGTTGCTACGATGAGAGCTACAAGACCGCTCGGCACCCACTGCTCCGCCACAACTACAGCGCCATTGCCTCCAACAAGTAAAAGTGTGCCAGAAATCGCCCCACTCCTCCACTGGACTAAGGTCGGCGCTGGGGCCCCCCTTGTTCTCAACCAGGCATACATCAGGGCTCCCGCAACAAGGAAGCGAACGGCGGCCATACCCAACGGAGGCATCGTCTCAATCGCGAACCGAATAGCTAGATACGTCGAACCCCAAATGACGTAAATCGCAGCAAAGGCTAGGCTGACGGCAGCAAGTCTTGCCCCACCTCCGTGATCTCCCGAACGATCTGGGGTCGAGTAAGCCATGGCTGAAAAACTCACTAGCTCAGGTAGCAGTTCTACTGAGGTCCGCACATTCGAGGAGCAATCTCTCGACGGTTATTCCGTCTTGGGCACTTTAGCCCCCCACCCGAGACTTCGTCTTTGTCGGCTGAGTGCTTGTCGGCCTAGTCCTATCCGCATGGGTCTTTAACTAAGCGCTCTATCCATTTCGGCTTGTAGCTCAGGTAAGCAGAGCCGTCAGTTGACTCATGCTGTCCTTGGCATCCCCCAAAAGCATCTTGTTGTTCTCCTTGAAGAACAGAGGATTTCCAACACCCGCATATCCCGCACCCAAGCTACGTTTGAGAACTACCGTGGTCTCAGCCTTCCATACCTGAATCACGGGCATTCCATATATGGGACTAGACTCATCTGTCTCCGCACCGGGGTTGACCACATCGTTCGCGCCGATGATTAGAACTAGATCTGTCTCAGGGCAATCATCATTGATCTCGTCCATTTCGAGAACGATATCGTACGGCACCCCTGCCTCAGCCAGAAGGACATTCATATGTCCTGGCAGGCGACCTGCAACGGGGTGTATCGCGTAACGGACATTGCATCCCCTCTTGCGAAGCATGCCGGAGAACTCATTTACGAGATGCTGCGCCCGAGCTACAGCCATTCCGTATCCTGGAACGATCATGATACTCTTGGCGTTGCGCGCGAGTTCGGCCACTTCTTCGATATCGGTGACGGTTACCTCACCCTCGATTTCCGCTCCCTCCCCCGTCGGATTCCCTCCGTCTGTTCCGAACCCTCCGAACACAACGTTCCAGATAGATCGGTTCATCGCCTTGCACATGATGTAGGACAGAATCGCTCCACTAGATCCTACAAGCGCTCCAGTCACCAATAGCAGGTCATTCGCCAGCATGAATCCAGCGGCAGCGGCAGCCCATCCCGAATAGCTGTTGAGCAAGCTGACCACGACCGGCATGTCAGCACCTCCAATCGCGATCACGAGATGGACTCCAAGAAGGCACGTGAGTCCTGTCAACATCATAAGAAACAGAAACGCACGGCTGTCCGTGGAGGGGTGGCTGGCCACCTGGAGTTCAGCCTCTATCCTCTCCACTTCTGTAACCGCAGTGTTGATTTCATCCTGAGAGAGTCCGGCTCCAGCCGACTCATTCTCAATACGCTCTAGAACACTCTCAGCAGCCTGTAACTGCTCCTCGAGCTCGATCGCGGTTTCGGCTTGCGATACTGTACCTGTAACGTAGGGCACAGCCATCCCAATACATGCGAGGGCTAATATGGCGTTGAGACCATGTCTCCCCGGAAGTAATAAAGGAGCTCCTGGAACTCGCTTGCCAAAAAGCCAACCACGCAACTTAGCCCACGCCACGATAGACCCCGTGAACGTGATGGCACCAATGGCGACGCCAAACCAGATCTCAAGCAAGTGAACCAGATCACTTCCGTGACCAGCGAGATCTGCTGTCAGCCATGTCGATATCCCAACCAAAACAGCAGCGAGTCCTACAAAGCTGTGCAGTAAGGCCACCAATTGTGGCATCGCTGTCATGGCCACCCGCTTGGCCATAACGGACCCAATCACACCTCCGACGAGTGCTGTCGTTATCAGTAGGGTCCAGTTGTCTGAACTGATTACTCGGGTGGCTCCATAGGAGTCCGGCACCACCAAGAGGAGAATCGTCGCACCAATGGCGATCACCATTCCAACGAGACCGTACGAGTTACCGCGTCGAGCCGTCTCTTGATTAGAGAGACCACCAAGACTGAGAATGAAGAGAATCGCCGCACCCAGATATGCGACATTGGGTATAGCTACGAAGCTTTGGAGTTCCATCCTAGTTACCCTCCTTACGGAACATCTGCAGCATTCGCTGAGTGACCAGGAAGCCACCGGCTATGTTGATGCTGGCAACTAGAATCGCTACTGCACCGAGTACCGCCGCGGTATTCAGTTCTGTACCGGCTACACCTAGCAACCCACCCACAACGATGATCCCACTGATCGCATTAGTCACACTCATCAAAGGCGTGTGCAAAGCTGGTGTCACGCTCCAGACAACCTGCCATCCAATGAAGCAGGCCAAGAGAAATACAGTGACCTGCTGAACAAAATGAGGGACAGGGGCGCTCTCAGCAGTAAACCCTATCAGCGCAAGCACTACAGCAAGCGTGAGGGCGATCGCATTACGAGGTCCGATCGCCATGGGTTCATTCGACGCGCCATGACCGTGCCCACTGCTCTTTTTCGGCTGCGGAAGAGCAGCAACTACTTCGGAGGCCCGCTTGCCCTGACTGGTGACTGGAGGTTTTTCGGGATCGGGAGGAGGAGGCCACGTGAGAGTCCCTTGGTGCACCACTGTGGATTTTCGCACGACCTCGTCTTCAAAATCAACCTTAAAGTCTCCAGCACTGCACATGTCTACTAGGAGATTGACGATGTTCGTCCCAAAGAACTGGCTCGCGTGGGTAGGGAGCCGACTGGTTAAATCCGTGTACCCGACAACATGCACTCCGCTGCTTACCACTACCTCACCGGGGACAGTGGCGGTGCAATTCCCCCCTTGTTCAGCAGCTAGATCCATAATGACTGACCCCGGCTTCATGCTGTCGATCATATCTTGCGGAATGAGTTCTGGAGCTTTTCGTCCCGGGATCAATGCTGTCGTAATGATGATGTCTACCTCTTTCGCTTGATCCGCAAAACATTCCAGCTCGGCCTGAAGGAACTCATCACTCATGATGTTGGCGTAGCCCCCACTTGATTCCTGAGACTCGTCCATCGGAACATCAAGCATGAGGAACCTGGCGCCCATACTCTCCACCTGCTCCTTGCACGCCGGTCGAACGTCGAAAGCTCGGACCTCAGCCCCTAAACCCCTAGCTGTACCGATCGCGGCGAGACCGGCGACACCTGCTCCGATCACCAGCACCTGCGCAGGGCGAGTCTTCCCGGCTGCAGTTATTTGTCCGCCGAAAAAGCCCCCGTATAGGTGGGCTGCCTCCAGCACGGCACGGTAACCGGCTATGTTCGCCATTGAGCTGAGGACATCCATCTTTTGCGCACGAGTGATGCGCGGAATCTTGTCTAGGGCAATTGCTGTTTTCGAGCCGCTCTGAAGCTGCTCGACAAGCTCAAGATTCTGCTCAGGAAATAGCAGCGAGATCAGCGTACCCCCATCCGCAAGTGAATCCGCCTCATGGCTACCATCACTGCGAACTTGAGGAGGGTTGATCTTGCATATCAAATCCGAGGAGCTCCATAAGGAATCCACCTCCGACGTTATAGAAGCCCCAGCAGCTATGAACATTTGGTCAGGATAATTGGCGAGCGCACCTGCACCGGCTTCGACACTTACCTCGAAGCCCATCTTGATCATCTTCTTGACCGTATCGGGCGTGGCGGCCACACGCCGCTCTCCGTTCAGAACCTCTTTAGGAATTCCTATACGCATAGCAATCTCTGGGGGTCTAAAGACATGCTTTTCTGGATTGTTTTTAACTAGGAGAAACGTCGACGTTACGGTCTCGCTTAGGAACCCCT
>DLTN01000063.1:0-8741 GCA_002500925.1 Gemmatimonadales bacterium UBA7835
CTCACCCCCGTGGAAACCCTGGAACCAGACAAGGAGAGGAAAGTGGACGGTCAAGAGCGCCCGAAGCCAGTCCCTTTTTCAGAGTGATCTTGATCACTCCGCTCGCACCCGAAGACCCATACTCCCACCCAGCAGCCGCACCCGGCTGAACCTCGATGACCTCAACTTCACTCGGACGCATCTGAGAAAGCATTCCTTCGGCACCTGGCGTCCTAACACCATCTATAAGGATCACTGGTGGGTCTGGGACCGACGTTGAACGTCCACGCGCAGGCCGGAAGCTAGATGTAGCGCCAACCGCGCCTGTCATGGGACTTACCATGTTAGGGGCCAACCTGCGGACAAGCTCCATCACGTCGCGAGCTTCCATGTCTCTGATCTGGTGTGCTTCCAGCCGTCGACCTGTCGTGCGCTGGCGATCTTCGGCCTCCCTCTGATCTTCTTGGGCTCTTGCTCCAAACGCCGGTGGGAGCCGGAAGAGGACGTCCCTGGGAAACCTTTCCACGACCGTCACGTGTCCCCATGTGATCCTGCAGTCCTCTGTCATCAAGGCCAAAAGCCTTTTCCCCTCCGGCAACCCCGTAAGTTCGAATCGACCCAACTGGTCAGTAAACGCTTCGTGCCCACTGTCCGTCCTGACTAGAACACCAGGGATAGGATCACCCGAGACGCTATCCACGATCTGTCCCTCTAGGTACGCCAGCGGCTGAAAAGTATTCGGCGATGTCCCTACTTGAGCATCCGCCCTCAGCACACCCAGGGACATTACCACGATCAGGAGCATCGTAATGCGACCGCACACCGCATCAGGAAACCCCGTCATCACCACCCTATTTGAGATCACTCGGTCCCGGCTTCTCAAACATGCCATCCGCCACGGCTGCTAATTCACGCGCCGCTACCGATAGTGCTGCCAGTCCGACACTCTCCTCCGCCTTTAATTCTTCCACGATATCCCGAAACCGCCCGAGATCCGAAGGTCGCACAAATCCCACATAGTCAGTGCCCTCACCACCCGCCCCCTGATGACAAGCCAGCATCCTGGTCACAATGCGCCTATGCGCCTTGGCCAAGTCATCAGAGAGCACTTGGGCTGCTCGCAACTCCCACGGATCATCTCCAGCCGACGCAAAACTCCGACGGCGCAGCCACGGAATCTCGAAGGCCTCAGACGCCTGATAAAACGCGTGACCCGTAGCGATCGGATCAGTCTCGGCCTCTCGGGCGATGCCGAGGATCTCCAAGTGCTGATCAAGAAACCGTAGTGCGATGAGCCGCTTCGAGAACATCTCGTCCGCGCCGAGCTCCTGAATCTCATTCACCCGCGCCTCGAAGAGAGTCCCTTCTTCTCCGCGCACAACATCACCGAAGGCGTCACGCAGTGACCTCAAGCCGGTGAGGTTTTGCTTGACGATGTCCGCCGCAGACTGATCCCGGTCGACATTCTGAAGCATCCAACGCGTAGTCCGCTCTAATACTCTGGCCAGCCCGAGAAGCCATCGATATGAAACTCGTGCATTTACAGAACTCGCCTGCTGCTCCATTTGCTGCATGAGAGCTCGGTGACCCGCAAGGCGAGACGCCACAAGCCAAGACCGAACCACGTCTTCGGATGAACGGCCGGTGTCCCGAACCATGCGAGAAACGAATGCTGATCCCATAAGATCAACTAAGTCATTGGTCAGCTCAGCAGTAACTATCTCCCGACGCAGTCGATGCTGAAAAAGGCGCTCCTTTCCAGCCACTTTGATTGACTTAGGGGGGAAGTACCCTAAGAGGTAGCCCTCCGAGACCGGATCATCCGGGAGGCTGCTCGAAAGCAACTGCGCCTTCAGGGAAAGTTTCGCATACGCGAAAAGAACGCACAGCTCCGGACGTGCCATCCCCTGACCCCGATCCCTTCTCTCGATGAGAACATCGGTTGACGGGAGTTCTTCGGCCAACCGATCTAGCTCACCAGCTTTCTCTAGGGAGAGCATGAGGTCCCGAAACTCGTCAATGGATTCTTTAGATCGCCGTTCATCTAGAGATACGCCACGACTCTGTGATCGGTTGTTTGCCAGCACCAGCTCTGCAACCTCTTCGGTGAGCTCCTCCAGTAAATCATTGCGCTCCGCCTGCTCCAGAGACCCGGATTCCACTGCGGGCATAAGGAGGATTTTAAGGTTGACCTCGTGATCCGACATATCGACGCCACCCGAGTTATCGAGAGCATCGGTGTTAATCCGGCCACCCAGGCTCGCATACTCGATTCTCGCCCGCTGGGTGAGACCAAGATTCCCACCCTCTCCGATGACGTCACAACGCAACTGTCCTGCATTCAGGCGGACCGCATCGTTGGCGGGGTCGCCGGCATCAGCGTGTGCTTCGGAGGCAGACTTCACGTACGTCCCGATTCCACCGTTCCAAAGCAACTCCGCCGGAGCACTGAGAACCGCTCGGATCAGCGCCTCTCCGTCGAGGGGAGGGGTCTCATCCACATCCACTCCCAAAGCACGGCTGGCCTGCGGTGTCAGATGAACCTCTTTCGCACCGCGAGGAACGACCATCCCACCTTCACTGAGCAACTGCTGGTCATAGTCCTCCCAGCTAGAGCGCCCAAGCTCAAACAATCGCTTACGCTCGGCATACGCCGTGACTGGGTCAGGGTCAGGATCAATGAAAACGTGCCTATGGTCGAAGGCAGCAACAAGCTTGATCTGTTCTGATAAAAGCATGCCATTGCCAAACACATCCCCACTCATGTCTCCTATCCCGACAACTGTAAAGGGCTCGGTCTGAATATCCTTGCCCTTTTCCTGGAAGTGCCGCCTTACACACTCCCAACCTCCTCGAGCTGTGATTCCAACTTCCTTATGGTCGTATCCATTGGAACCACCCGAAGCGAAAGCATCATCCAGCCAAAATCCGTACTCTGCAGAGACCGCATTGGCGAGATCCGAGAACGTCGCGGTTCCCTTGTCAGCAGCCACAACTAAGTATGGATCCAAAGGGTCGTAGGCTATCACTTCATTGGGGGCGACATCACTACCGCCAACGATATTGTCCGTGAGGTCGAGCAATCCACGAATTAGGGTCTGATATTGCTGACGTCCCTCCTCCCAGCGCTCTTCGGTATCCCCCGGAGTGGATCTCGCGACAAAGCCACCTTTAGACCCACCTGGCACGATCACAGCATTCTTGATCATCTGCGTGTTAGCTAGACCCAGAATCTCGGTACGAAAGTCATCCGGACGATCGCTCCACCTAATGCCACCTCTGGCCACAAACGAGCCACGAAGGTGAACTCCTTCCATACGAGCAGAGTGAACCCACACTTCGAATAGTAGGTCGGTCGGTCGTGAGTGCTGAATGTCTCCGACTAGTACCTTGTATGAGGTATAAGGGACTCCGCCAGAACGTATTGTCGGAGTCCTTCCACCCACCCTGTAGTAGTTAGTCCGAACTGTCCTCGAGATCGTTTCCTCGAGGCGGCGCAAGGCGCGGTCATCATCCAAGAGGGTCACACTACGCAGTAAGCCATGGAAGGTGTTACGCATTACGACCAACGCTGCTAAGCGCTCTTCAAGAGACGCGTCCATTCCTGGGTCGAACTTGGTTCGGAACATCGCGAAGAGACGACGCGCTATGCCGGGGTACTGGACCAAAGCATGAGAGAGGGCTAGCCGGCTTGGAACGGCCCCCGACTGAAAAACGTGCCCAGCCAAACCCCTAAGAGCATCTACTTCTCGCCAGTGCAGCCCAGCACTAACAACAAGGGCATTGAGAGGATCTGACACTACTTCACCAGCTCTGGCCGCAAGTAGTGTTTCCGAAAGCAGCTCGCCGCAGCTCTCAACTTCCAGGGCGCTCCCTCCCTGATCTTGAACGGCGAAGACGTATATCGTCGCAGTCGGGGCACCATTGGTACCGACCTCGTAGGGCTTCATCGCCACCACGCGCAGGCCTGCGTTCTCCAAGATCGGCATGAAATCTGACAGCACGAGACGCTCGCCACGCAGGAAAAGCTTCAGCTCGGTAGCACCCATCACCCCAGCCACAGCCTCATTTTCTGCTCGATTAGTGAACCCGACAGACACTACCCCATCTTCGCGTGCCATCCGTTCGAGCTCGCAGATGTCAGCGACAGCTATCGCGGGATCCAGAGCTGCCTGGTATTCCCGGCTCATCGCCCCTTCGTATAGCAGGGCTAGATCTCTAGCCTCTTCAACCGAGACAACCTTCTCTAGGCCTTCACTCACCCTGTCGGCCCATGTTCGGATGATCGAAGCTACTGTTTGTTCGAGGTCCTCTGAACGGACTTCGGCAACGCGGTCTTCTGCGGCACTTAGATAAAAGTGCAGTCGTGCTTGGTCTCCACCGCCTATCGCCAGGTGGTAGTTCAGCACCTCGCAGTGATACTCCTCGACCAGTGCCTCTTCGATCTGCTTGCGCACGCTTCCTGAAAAGCGATCACGGGGCAAAATCACCATCACAGAGAGGCCGCGATTGTGAGGATCTCTGCGCAGTACCACCCTCACGCCCCTACCGCTGTAGGCCGTCAAAACAGCTCGGACGTCATCTCGTAGTTCTTCCGGCGAAGAAAGGAAGAGCTCCTCCTTCGGCAGAGTATCAAATATCGTGATTATCTCTTTGTAGTCATGGGAGCCCTCTCGCACACCCTCCGCGTCAAGAATCCGGCTCAGCTTATCTCTCAAAAGCGGGATATTGGCAGCCGGCTCGGTATAAACTTTGGACGTGAATAGGCCAATGAACCGATGCTCTCCGACTACGATTCCCTCACTGTCCAGCTTTTTAATCCCGACGTAATCCATTCGTGCACGACGGTGCACGGTTGATTCAGCGTTCGTCTTATTGACGATGAGAACAGGCCCTCCCAGCGCCCGTTCTCTCATTCCAGGAGCCAATCCGGAGACCGGGATCGGCTCCGCAAAACGCGAATCCTCCTCATTCCGAAGAAGGCCCAGGCCAGAGCCGGGCTGCACAACTATCGACTGTTCGCCAGCTACCTGATCGCTTAGAAGGTCGTAACCTCTATAGCCGAGGAAGACGAACCCGCCGTGCCTGAGCCAAAGCAGGAAATCTTTGATCTCTTCGAATTCAGGAGCCCGCTCACTAAGATCAGCCGCATTCACACTGACGGCTGTCACAACCTGGTCGAGGGCGCTCAGCATGGGTAAGAAGTCATCCGTCGCCCTGACCACGTCCTGGAGACTAGCACTCAGATCCACTCGCAGCTCGTCTAGCCTATCTGGGTCTCCGATACGTTCGATCTCACAGTGCACGATCGACTCAGTAATGCCACTGTCCGTCGGAAAGCGCATTGCCGTTACCTGACCGTTATCGTCGCGGTCTACGTCAAGCATCGGGTAGACCATACGCTCGACCGCCAAGCCTTTAAGAGCTAAGTATTCCCGAATCGAGTCTATAATGAACGGTCGCTCGCTAACGTTTGTGCGAATCACCGTAACAGGAGCTTCCCACTCCTCTTCGTCTTCGTCGGCATTAGCTACGGCCACGTCAACTCGATCCGGTCGGGACTGTTCCAAGAAACGGAACGCCCCACGGGTCATCGACGCGAGGTCTTCTGTGCTCCGATGCACCAGGAGCTCATCCGGTGCTCGAGAGAGGAAAAGCTCGGCGAAGTCGAGCAGGAGTTCCGATGCCCCATCGGGACTGGACTTTAGATAGCTACGGACTGCATTGATTGTCGGCGCTATCTCGCGGAGTCGGCTAGGAGCCGCCGCCGTAATGTCGCTCATGTAGTTCTTCCCGCGGCCGGAAAAACGCGGCGCGCGCGACAGAGGGTAATGGAGACGATAACTGCAAATTACTGGCGAATTATTTGGCTGGAAACATAACCGATCCGCGATCGATCAGGGGCAGCCCCCTTAAATCTTCTCACAACTTGCAGCGATTGAGCCTCCGAGACGAACTCGGGCAACGCGGCAGGCGCAGGCCGGAGCATCTTGCTCTCGTGCCCGTTGTACAGCGAATCAGAAATGAATTCGCCACGACATGAGAGGAAGTAGTCTATACTGAGTGTCTCATTCCGACGCCCGCATAAAGCCAGACCACTGCAGAGAGAACCCAGCTAAGGCTAGAACCGTGAGCACCTCCCCCTTCATCCATGGACGTCCACTCGACATCGACCTTCCGTTGCATGTCACTGAGATCGAGATGGGGCCACCCTCAGGGGCCACCTTCTTGATGCTTCACGGCTTCGGCGCATCTTCGTTTACTTGGCGACACTGGGCACCCAAACTAGCAAAGCGTGGCCGAGTTTTATGCGTGGATTACAAGGGCTTCGGTGCCGCACCGAAGCCCTCTTCGGATTCTTACGGGCTCGCAGATCAGGCCAAGACTGTAGTGCAGCTGGTTGATCAGCTCGGACTTGGGCGTGTCACGTTGGTAGGACACTCTCTGGGGGGTGGAATCGCCCTACTCGTCTCGAAAGAGCTCTGCAGGCGCACGGAGAGGCGCCTGGACTGCCTTGTGCTAGTTTCCTCACTGGCATACAGCCAACGATTATCACCCTTTATTCCGCTATCACGGAATGTCCGACTGAGTCGCTTCTTAGTACGCACCCTCGGCCCACAGCGTCTCGTCCGCTGGGTTTTGCACTCAATAGTCCATGATCCAGGTGTGATCACCTCAGAAATGGTCGACGCGTATGCTCTTCCACTCAGAACAAGGCCCGGAGTGGATGCTGCTCTCGCCACAGGCCGCAGCATTCTCGTCAGCGGAACAAAGCACATTTCCGACAGAATTTCCGAAATCGATGTCCCTACTCTTCTCATGTGGGGAGCCAACGAAAAAGTTATACCCCATTGGGTAGGCGAACGCCTCGCTGAAGAGCTGCCGGACGCCAAGCTCGTCACAATCCAGCAGTGCGGTCATATCCCGCCAGAGGAAGCGCCGGATCAATCCTTTTCGATTCTCTCAAGATTTTTAGAGGACGTAGAATATGCAGGAACTACATCTGGAAACGGGAGGTGAATACATCGGAATCGATATCGCCCTGCGATACCGGGCTCTCCAGATCTGCATCCGCCAGGTGACCCTGGCAGGTTGAAGCAAGTTGCCCGACAACAACAATCACCCGAGCACAAACGATGGCACTGCCAGACTTGAATTGTGTATGCCAACATTCGAGCTGGGCCTGTGCCCTCTCCCCAAGCAACCTAGTTTGCTGCAAAATTTCTTCCCCGATTCTAACCAACCCTGATCCTTGAGAGGTGCTCTGTGGCCGGTGTCCTTGATCAGCTCAAAACCATTCGTGAGCAGTCCGGCGAGACTCGGACAACAGGCCTAGACAACGACACCGTGTGTCAATTTGTCTCGCGCGATCCAGATCTAGTTGAAGCCGTCAACGCTGCGACAGAAGAATTTGGAGTGCTCCGCCGTGAATTCCCTGAGCTTATGAAGCTCGGTGAAATGGAGCAGGTAGAAGCTATTGAGAGACACCTCGTCAACTTCTACGCAGATGACACGGTGAATCCATACGTTTCGATGGCAGCGCGAGGGCCGTGGATAATCACTACAAAGGGCGCTGTTCTTCATGACAATGGCGGCTATGGCATGCTTGGCTTCGGGCACGTTCCCGAACCAATCATTGCTGCGATGACGAAGCCACAGGTGATGGCAAACGTTATGACGCCAAGCTTCGCCCAGCTCAAACTCTCTAAAGCGCTCGCCCGAGAAATCGGCCAGACCCATGACGGAGGGTGCCCATTCTCCCACTTCGTAGCAATGAACTCTGGCTCAGAGTCGGTTTCAGTTGCTACACGGATTGCGGACGTCAACGCCAAGATTCTGACGGACGAGGGCGGTCGACACGCTGGGAAGTCGGTCAAGAAGATGTCACTTTCCGGAGGATTCCATGGACGCACGGGGAGACCCGCCATGTTCTCCGACTCCTGTCGTGGCTCCTATGGCAAATACCTAGCGTCATTCCGGACAGAAGAACTGTTAACCGTAGAGCCGAACGACATCGGAGACCTCGAAACCCACTTCGCCAAAGCAGATACAGAGGGTTACTTCATTGAGGCGCTCTTTATAGAACCTGTTATGGGGGAGGGAAATCCGGGTGTAGCAATCACCCCGGAATTCTACATAGCCGCCAGAGAGCTGACTAAAAAACATGGGTCCGTGCTCCTGGTCGACTCCATCCAAGCAGGCCTGCGCTCAACCGGATACCTGTCAGTCATCGACTACCCCGGATTTCAAAATCTGGAGGCACCGGACATGGAGACCTACTCTAAGGCCCTAAATGCCGGTCAGTATCCCCTATCGATCCTTGCGATGACACCCGGTGCTTCCGAGCTATACCGAAAAGGCATATACGGGAACACAATGACCGCCAACCCTAGGGCCATGGACATCGGCACAGCGGTCTTGGATATGGTGACACCAGAGATTAGAAAGAATATCGTCGAGCGTGGTGAAGAGTTCGTCGAGAAGCTCAAGGCGCTTTCAGTGGAACTCGAAGGTGCAATCACCAATGTTGAAGGTACTGGACTGCTATTTTCCTGTGAGCTAGACCCTCGCTTTAAGGCATACGGAACGGACAGTCTCGAAGAATTCATGCGAATGAAGGGCATAGGAGTCGTCCATGGAGGCGAAAACTCGTTGCGATTCACACCTCACTTTCAAGTAACCTCCGAAGAAGTCGACCTAATCATTGACCAGGTGCGAAACGCAGTTCTGAAAGGGCCTCAAGCCGGCCAAGCCTGAGCCCT
>DLTN01000063.1:9124-18710 GCA_002500925.1 Gemmatimonadales bacterium UBA7835
ACTGCCCTCCCACTACACGGACAGCTCCAAGCCTCACTGAGAACTAACCTCCGACGAACTCCACTGACCAGGAGATCTCCACTGAGTCTTTGATCGACTGAGCCGTCGGACACTTGCTCACATGAGTCTCCAACGCACGAGACACTCTGTCCTCCGGAGCCTCTGGCGGTAACCGGAGCGTATAGTGGACGTGGATCTTTGTTAGGAGGATGATCCTATCCACGACTTCGTTCATCCCTTCCACCGTGCAACTGATATCGCCGTCCGAAACTGCTATCCCGCGCACTTCCAGTGCGCCATTTAGTGTTCCAAGTAGTCAGCCAGCAGCTGCGGCCACCAAATAATCGACCGGCAGCGGCAGATTGGGCTGGGACTCAAGTCCGTAGTGTGCCTTGATGGGGCCGTGCACTCCAAACTCGAGCGCGGTACCATCCTCCAGAACTCCTCGACGGTGCAGCCCGTCGATTTTTTCGACGGTAGCCCGTGTTACGTATAGCGACGCTTCACTCATGAGATTCGTTGCCTCTCCCTTGATTGTTGGATTGTTCATCTAACTCGAAGCCCTCGCAACGAAGGACGGGCAACCTCGGATACTTTCGTAGACGAGGGTCAGTCATTGCGAGACCGCAAAGATAAAACTGCGACCCGCGTCGGTTACCGGTGACACGATGGTGCACACACCGAACACAAAGACCCACCCTGTGTGAATCCAGCATTAGCCGCGAATTCCGATGTACCCAACATGGCGTTCCCCTTGCCCTTTTCGATGCGAAAATAAGCTTGACTGAGTGCACACTGTGCAGTGTGCGGAGATCGTAACTGCATCCCTACTCACCCCCAACCGCACCGCGCGCTCTGACAGCACATGTCGGAGGTCGATGGGCATAGGACGATCCGGGACGGGTTCCCGCAGCGCTGCAAACACCTCAGGACCAACCTCATAGCACGTACCGCAAATTGCAGGACCCATATGCAGCCTGAGATCCTCCGCCCGGCTCGCAAAAGACGAAACCATTGTCTTTACACCAGACTCGATCACACCCGCAGCCGCACCGCGCCATCCCGCGTGCAGCACTGCTACCGCCCTTCGCTCCGGATCGATCACGAAAACCGGCACACAATCGGCTGCAGTGACGGCAAGAAGAAGTCCCGGTATAGAAGTGACATGCCCATCACAAGGATCTACAAGATCTAGTCCACTGATTCCACTCGAGTGCTCGTCGTACTCGCAAACATCCGCCCCATGAACCTGTTGCGAATGCACAACTCCTCGAGCACCGAGCCTCTGTTGGAGCGAACTCCATCGGCCTCGTGCTTCTTGCGGTCTACTAGTCTCTCCGAAAAGACCGAGGTCGAATGGCGAATCGCCAGCTAAGCCTCGCGTAGTCGTACCTTGCGAGAGCCATGGGAACGCCTCAAACCAGTCGGGGTGCACAAGCGCAGAGATTTCTGGTTCCGTGAACTCTGTGACAATCCGGAAACTATCCATGCGCTTAGAATGGGGATACATATTGATTGGGCGTAGAGAAAAGATCGAACCGCCTCCATACTATAAGGAAAATACGGTAGCTTATCCGTCGCCGATGACGAATGCGTTCCTCATCAATCAGGGCCCGGCAAAACGTGCAGGACGACACCCTTTTCGACAGCCAAAACGCCGCCTACGCTCAGGCGATCTTCGAGCAATACGCTCGGAATCCCGACGCTGTACCCAGAGAATGGCGTCAACTATTTGAGAGAGGCGGCGACGTCGCTATCCCGGAAGGTCTTCTGGCTCCAGAGCAACTCACAAACTCAAATGCTCACACGGCAGTTGCAAAAGGTCTAGAAGAAGAGCCCGCCTCTGCACCTTCTAAGGCCCGGGGTACGCTTTCGGCCTCCGCACCTGCAGCACAGAGTTTAGATGAAAACGCACGAGCGCTCGTTGAGCTCTTACCTGCTGTTTCTAGGGCGACCGCGCTTGTGCAAGCATTTCGCGATCACGGACATCGTTTAGCAATTATCGATCCTCTCGGGTCTGAACCTCCGGGGCATCCGCAGCTTTCTCCAGCATTCTTTGGGACCTCGGCTGAGGAACTCGGTAAGCTACCCGCCTCGTTGATCCTTCACGATGAAAACGGAGATCGATCCGTCGCAGACGCTCTCAACGATCTGAGTGACATCTATGCCGGATCGATCGGCTATGAGTTCGAGCACCTTGATGATCACGTAAAAGTCGACTGGCTATGGAAACAGGTCGAAGCTGGTGCCCACTTGCCCGAACCAAGTGCAGCACAGAGGAAGAGCCTTCTCCGTAGAATTTGCGAAACAGAGGGCCTCGAGCAATTTCTTCACAAGACATATCTGGGGCAGAAACGATTTAGCCTTGAGGGCAACGACAGCCTAGTCCCCATGCTCGACCTCGTCATTGAAGAAACGGCCCGGGGCGGTGGATCGGAAGTAGTCCTCGGCATGGCCCACAGGGGCCGCCTCAATGTCCTGACCCATACGGTGGGTGTCTCATATGGGGAACTCCTAGCTGAGTTTGAGGGCCCATCATTCAAGGGTGGCCAGCTAGACGTCGCAGGGACCGGTGATGTGAAATACCATCACGGTGCTCGTGGTACTCGAGATGTAGATGGTGCCGGAACAGTGCAGGTCACGCTTGCCCCAAACCCGAGTCACTTAGAGTTCATAAACCCTGTTGTCATTGGCATGACCAGAGCCAAGCAGTCCGATCAGGTGACGGGAACGTCGACCGTCGACTACGACGCGGCCGTTCCCGTGTTGATGCATGGCGACGCAGCATTCGCCGCAGAAGGTGTTGTTGCTGAAACCCTTAACATGGCTCGACTTAAGGGCTATGGAGTGGGAGGAACAGTACACATCATCGTTAACAACCAGATTGGCTTTACAACAGATCCGATGGAGGGACGCTCCACGCTCTATTCGAGTGATCTGGCAAAGGGCTATGGCATCCCAATCATTCACGTTAACGCGGACGACCCCGAGGCCTGTCTCGCCGCAGTAAGGCTTGGTATGGCTTACCGTCGCGAGTTCCACGAGGACTTTGTAATTGACCTCGTCGGTTATCGACGCCACGGACACAATGAAGGCGACGAACCTGCCTACACTCAGCCAGTGAAGTACAGATCCATCAGCGCACACCCGACAGTCAGGAAAATCTATTCTGAACGACTGATCGAAGATGGTGTGATCACCTCCAACGACATCGAAGCGATGCAAAAGGAGATCACACAAAATCTGCGCGATGTACAGGATCATGTGCGTGACTTCGATCCAGCAGAGAACGACTCACCCGATGCGGGAAGAGAAATCCCAGTCGTCCCTGAAACAACAGGAGTGGCGCTTAAGGTCCTGGAAGAAATCAATGCGGCGACTGTAGACCTCCCGGAAGGCTTCACCCCTCACCCAAAACTCTGGCGCCAGCTAGGAAAGCGCGAGGAAACCTTCTCAATTGACCAATCTCTGGATTGGGGTCACGCGGAAGCGCTGGCATTCGGTAGCCTGCTCAGGGAGGGGATTCCCGTTCGGCTAACCGGCCAAGATGCAGAGCGAGGGACATTCAGCCACCGCCACGTGGTGCTGCACGATGCAGAAACCGGTCAGGAGTTCGTACCGCTCGACAATCTTTCGGAAGCTCGGTTTGAGACGCACAACTCACCCCTGACTGAAACGGCAGTCATTGGCTTCGAATACGGCTACTCCGTAGCAGCTGATACTGACGTGGTGCTCTGGGAAGCCCAGTTCGGTGATTTCGTGAATGTCGCCCAAGTGATGATCGATCAGTTCATCTCATCGGGGCTGACCAAATGGGGTCAGTACTCTCGCCTCTCGCTGCTGCTTCCTCACGGGGCTGAAGGCCAGGGGCCAGAGCACTCAAGCGCCCGACTCGAGCGGTTTCTCCAGCTGTGTGCTGAACGCAATATGCGGGTCACTTACCCCACGACGCCTGCACAGTATTTTCACATGCTCCGACGACAAGCATTACGACGTCCGGAGCGCCCCATGATCGTGATGACTCCGAAAAGCCTGCTACGCCATCCAATGGCAACCTCTGAGGTTTCCGAGCTGACCAAGGGTGGCTTTAGGCATGTGATCGCCGATCCAGATGTGGAAGACACAGCCGCAGTTACCCGCCTAGTGCTCTGCACGGGCAAGGTATACTTCGACATAAAGGGCCACCCTCTTCGCAAGGAATCTGATCACGTAGCGATAGGCCGGGTCGAGTTGCTATATCCATTCCCGGCTCCCGCGATTGCAGCCCTGCTCGAACTATATCCCAACGTGACGGAGGTCGTATGGGCTCAGGAAGAACCCCGAAATATGGGGGCGCTCACCTTCATCGGGCCGCGGCTGAGGGCCATAGTGCCACGCAAAGTGCCGCTCTCGTACGCAGCCCGTCCCGAACGTGCCAGCCCAGCTGAAGGAAAAACATCGAGCCACGCTGAGTCACAGAACGCAGTCATAATTGAAGCCCTCGGCGGCGCAGCCCAGACAAAAGTATAGGAAGGATCGGCCGTAGCTGACGATCCCTAGAGAAAAACCACACCAAAACCAGTGCGCGCCCGATTCGCAAAAACGCTTAACGAACCTTCGAGGTCAGCGTTTCAGTAGTTCAATTGGCGAGCGCCAGCTACCTTCGACCCCACATGAAACTTCCCTTCCAACTAGACCGACCCTTAGTCTTCTTCGACCTTGAGACGACAGGTGTCGACGTGAAGACCGACCGTATCGTTGAGATCGCGTTCATCAAGTGGACGCCGCGGGGAGATGTTCTAGAGCGCGAGAGGAGGTTCAACCCAGGAATCCCGATTCCTGCGGCTGCAACAGCTGTCCACAAAATCACAGATCAAGACGTCGAGAACGAAGTTGAGTTCTGTCGAGTAGCCCGCTCCCTCGAAGAAACCCTGTCCGGGTGCGATTTAGCTGGATTCAATGTCCGCAAGTTCGACATACCAATGCTTGTCGAGGAATTCAAACGCTGTGGCGTGACCTTCTCAATGGAGGGACGCCGTGTTGTCGACATGATGAACATCTTCCACAAGGAAGAACCAAGAGACCTCTCAGCCGCAGCTCGTTTTTATCTGGGCCGTGAGCACGAAGATGCGCACGAAGCGTTGGGTGACATTAGGACCTCGGCGGCGGTACTAGGGGCGCAGCTCGAGCGCTATTCGCATCTACCTCGTAGCATAGATGGTTTGCACTCATACTGCGCAAGCACCGAGCTAGACCGCTGGTTCAGCCCTGAGGAAGAAGGGCGTGTCTTCAGGAGAGGGAAATACCAAGGCCGTCCTCTTCAGGAGGTTGCAGCCGAAGCACCGGACTACCTGCATTGGATGATTGGGGCCAAAGACATGGACCAGGGCGTTATCGAGGTCGTTCGAGAAGCCTTAGAGCCAAGCTAGCCCGTAAACCAACCTGTTTTAAACGATAAGAGGCACTCCCGTGACGAAAACTTCAGCGATGCCCACACCTCAAAGAAACAAGTACCGGCGACACGCTGGCACCATCTTCTTGTTTTCGTGGACGTTCCTGTCTCCGTTAACTGCTGCATCCTTGAGCGGCCAAGCTGCGATTACGACAGAAGTGATGTCATCCATGTATCCGCGATCGATAGGGCCCGCGGTCACAGGAGGTCGGATCCACGACGTCGAGGCGCTCCCTACCGATCCCTCTACCGTCTTCGTCGGTACGGCTTCCGGAGGACTATGGAAGTCCACCAACCGAGGGCAGACATGGGTAAACGTATTTGCTGACAAACCTGTCAGTACCTTTGGGGACATAGCCATCTCACGCTCGGATCCTAAGATCATGTACGCTGGGACCGGTGAACAACAAAACCGGCAGTCGTCCTCATATGGGAACGGTATATACCGCTCCGATGATGGAGGTGACACCTGGACACACCTAGGGCTAGAGCAAACCAGGCACACCGGACGAATCGTGATTCATCCTACAAACCCCGACATCGTCTACTTCGGCGCAGTCGGGAATCTTTGGGCAGGATCAGAACATCGTGGGGTCTTCAAGAGCACTGACGGTGGCCGAAACTGGGACAAAGTTCTCTTCGTAGATCAGTTCTCTGGTGTGATCGATATGGCCATGGACCCGCATAATCCTGACACCATTTACGCCGCGACCTACCAAAGGCTCCGGCGCGCCTGGGGCTTCAACGGGGGTGGCCCAGGCAGTGGTATATGGAAATCGACAGACGGCGGTCAAAACTGGACCCGCCTCGGCTCAGGGCTTCCAGAAGGTGACCTAGGACGGATAGGAATTGCCGTTGCTGAATCGAACCCTGACGTCGTCATGGCTCTCGTCGAAGCCGAAGACAATCAATCAGGAGTCTACCGATCCGAGGACGCTGGGCTATCGTGGTCACGTGTCAATGAGCAAAATATCCGGCCGATGTACTACTCGCACATCTTCATCGACCCGAACGATGACAAGCGCGTATACACGCTCGCGACCCGATCGTACTTCAGTGACGATGGAGGTGAGACATTTAGCCAAATCGCGCTGGCCCCGACCTACGACGTAGGCATCCACGCTGATCACCACTCACTCTGGATCAACCCATCCGATCCAGAGCACCTCTTCCTCGCAGGCGACGCGGGACTTCATGAGAGCTACGATCGCGGAATCAACTTCCGAAAGCTCAACAACTTTCCAATCTCACAATTCTATGCGATCGGTGTGGACATGCGTGACCCTTACTGGGTCTATGGAGGACTCCAGGACAACCACTCCTTTTTCGGCCCCTCGGAAACGCGTCGATGGGCAGGTATCCTCAACGACGACTGGATGCAGAACGGATTCGGTGACGGCATGTTTTGGCAGGCCGACCCAGACGATGCCCGCTACAGCTACGGTAGCTCAAATGGCGGGAGCTACTTCCGGTACGACACACAGACTGGGGACATGCTAGACATCTCACCGGAGGCTCCTGTTGGCCAAAGATACCGGTTCGACTGGACATCACCGATGATGCTTTCTCAGCATGACTCGGATCGGCTCTACGTCGCCGGCAACAGCCTCTTCGTTTCAGAAGACCGAGGAGGCTCCTGGTCAACAAGCGAGGACATGAGCCGACAAGTAGATCGAGACACTCTTCAGATCATGGATGTGCTAGGTGCTGATATAACGATCTCACGAAACGACGGAACCAGTTCCTTCGGAGAGGCAGTCACACTCGACGAATCACCGCTCGATATTGACGTGCTCTGGGTTGGCTTCGATGACGGCAACCTGCAAGTGAGCCGCGATGGAGGCACCACGTGGGCCGAGGTGTCTAGCAATGTGCCCGGGCTTGCCGACGGCACGTACGTCAGTCGGATCGTAGCGTCATTCACTAGTGCAGGGGCCGCATACGCTACCTTTGACGCACACCGTGACGGTGATTTCCGCCCGTACGTGTACCGGACGCAGGACTTCGGTTCGTCCTGGAAACCGCTGCACGCGAACCTGCCCGAGATGGGTTCCGTAAATGTGCTCGTGGAGCACCCAGACAACCCCAGCACCCTCTTCGTAGGCACCGAACACCACGTCCTGGTCAGTACGGACGCGGGAGAGAATTGGGCTCGAGTGCCTAACCTGCCAACAACGAACTACGACGACATGGTGATCCACCCGCGCGAGAAAGACCTAGTGATAGGATCACACGGTCAAGGTGTGTGGATCCTAGATGATACGCGCGCTATCGCTGAGTGGAATAACGCTACCAATCCAGTGACAGTCTTCTCGATCCCCAATGGGACGATCAAGCTCTGGAAAAAGGACACGTCTTACCGAGGGCAAGACAAATACGCCGGGGCGAACCCAGTCGATGGAGTTGAGGTAACCTATCGACTCATAGACGCCTCAAGCGAGGCGACAATGCGGGTCCACGCAGCGGACGGCACGCTGGTTCGAGAACTGACCGTCCCGGGCAGCGCTGGTACTCACCGGGTGCACTGGGATCTCCGGCATGACGGGCCTGGTGTCCAAGGCCAATGGAGCAGACACAACAGTCCTGTTCTAGCCCGCTCAATCGAGGCTTGGGGTCCTTGGGTATCACCGGGGACATACACAGTCTCTATACAGGCAGGCGACCAAAATGCACAGAACGTTGTCGAAGTCCGTGGTGATCCGGAGATGCCAATGCTGACGCAACAAATGTACGAGGACCGTGAGCGCTTCATGCTCGATGCTATCGCTCTTACGACTCGTATCTCTCGGACGATGCGAGACTTCGACATGAACACGACAGGAGGCGACTCCGGCTTTCGTAACCCAACAGGCTCACCGCGAACCCCAAGCGAGATGCTGCGCACGGCACGTCGGCTCGCGCAGCAGGTATACGGATCACTAAATGGTGGAGGAGTCCGTCCGGGTAGCCTCTATCCTCCAACTCAGACTCAGCGGGAGCAGCTCCTGGACGCACAGGAGTTACTAAACCAAGCGATTGGTGAGCTACGAGAAGACCTACGATAAAGAGACACCATGCGAGCTCAGCAACGTCTGCAACGCACTTTGATCTTCCCAAGCCTACTTGTCATCCTAACCGCCTGCGGTTCCGAAACACCACCTTCAGGGACCTCTAACACGGGGGATGCTTCGGGGGCCCTGCCAATGCAAGGGATATACGGCCAGAGCCCGGCTGCATCAGGTGGTGTACCCAGCGTAATCATGCTTTCTGCAGCAGGAGCCCCGCCTGAGACCGAAGCAACAGCGTCGTCACTCACCATTGACCAGTTCGGTCTAACCTTTTCGCCCAGGTATTTGCTAGCAGACGAAGGTGCTTCTATCACCTTCACGAACAGTGAGTCCGATCTTTCCCACAACGTGCGTCTTCGTGCGTTCGGTGACACACTGGACGTTATCGATGCGGATGCTAATCCGGGTGAACAACTAGTGGTTCAGCTCTGGGCTGCGGGCGGCTACGACGTGATCTGTGACATGCATCCTGGCATGACGGCCTTCATCTTCATATCCGAGGCAACGCACTCCGTCTTCGCCCAGACGGACGGGAGCTTCGCACTCGACTCAGTGCCCGCTGGCACATACACACTACAACTTTGGACCGCCGAAGACGGCTTTCGGGCACCGCGCTCCGTCGAGGTCGGTCCCGGTCGCACCAGCATCAATCTCGCAATGTCAGGGTAGGTATTCCCTAGGATATTAGAGCACAACCTAAGCGATGAAGTATTTCTCTAACTAACCAATTGACCATGCTTCTACATGCCCATTCCGGCTTCCGATATCTGGTTCTCTTAACAGGCATAATCGTTATTACGTACGCTGCTTACGGGATAGCAACCAAGGGTCAGTATGGGAAACGGATGCGCATACTGTCTGGGATCTTCACTGGGGTCGTTGATCTCACCGCCCTGTTGGGGCTCTTGGTGGTGATCTTCTATACCAATTTCTATACTCAGCTCACCGGACACATCATGATGATGGTTCTTGCTGTGGTGATAGCCCATGTGGTGCACGGCGTAATGAAGCGGCGCCCCCCGGAAGCCCAAAGCTTCACTCCGCACCTCTTAGGTACTCTTGTTGTACTGGCATGTATAGCGGCTGGTATCATGGCGATAGGTCGTCC
>DLTN01000087.1:0-8067 GCA_002500925.1 Gemmatimonadales bacterium UBA7835
CGGCGGCAAGGGGTCTGGTTATACGCTCAAGGACTGTGTCCGCCGCAATTTCTCGTCGCTCCATTGTAAAGACACGGAGCACGCGGGCCGTGGTGTAGAGCTCCCTCGCGACCCTCGGCAGGTCTAGAACACCTTCTACCCCTTCTAGACCAAGGCGTTGAACAGTCCCATTACGGCGCTGAACGAGGAGGTCGAGTTGAAACATCGCTTGCTTGACTGGGAAATCTATTATCACTTCACCGGACTCGAGCCCTAGCTCCTTAGCAAGCTCATCCTCGACAGCCCGTTTTTGTGGCGAGTCACCGATCGCCCAACTCTCCACCTCACGCCCCGAAAGATCAGCGGCGGTCAACTCAAGTGCGCGCTTGGGCAACTTACGATGACGCAGTGCGGGGATCCAACGCTTAGCTATCCGCCTACCAATCTCATCTTTAGAATCCAACCCCCTGCGGCTGAGTTCGTACAGCAACTCTTCATCGGTCGGGCCAATCAGGTCTTCGGGGTCAATTAGACGACCGCGCACGGCCTCTTCTACGATTCTTTTATACAGCCCTGTGGCTGCACGGACCGCATGGTGCCAGTACACATTCCGAAACATCTGGTACTTAGCAAACAGCAACGACTCTAGGGCGGCGATCGCCTTTTCATGCACGCCCACCTCGTATAGACCCGTCTCTGGATCCTGCAAGAGCATGAGGCCTTGGAGTAGGCGTGAAACGTCAACCTCTCCGTAGGGAACACCACAGAAACGTGCGTCACGGCGTAGGTACTCCATTTTGTCTAGATCAAGACTGCCGCTGATCAGACCCCGCAGGGGAATTTTGCTATCTCCGCGAATCAATTGGGCTAGTCGCCCCGGAACATCGTCGCCCAAAGGCGCGAGGGCATCACGTAATGATGGTGAAGCGAAGAACCGCTGACTGACCTCTTCATGATGAGCAGGCAGGTGTTCCGGCTCTAGCTCTTCAAGAGCGTGGGAGTACGCATAGTGGCCTATATCGTGCAGCAGGGCTGCGTACGGGATGAGTTCTTCTCCCTCCCAAGCTTCCTGTGGGACGTCCTCACGTTGACGAAGATGTTGCAGGCCAGTCCGGGTCAGGTGATATACACCCAAGGCGTGATCGAAGCGAGTGTGGGTCGCCCCTGGGTAGACGAGATGGGCGAGCCCTAGCTGGCGAATATAGCGGAGACGCTGAAACTCGGCCGTATCAATGATACTCACCGCCATCGCGTCTAGGTGCACCGTCTCCCAAAGCGGGTCGCGTATCGCTTTTTCGGAGCTAGTCATCGTGATAGCTCGTGGAGTAAGATCCGAGGGGGCCCGTCAAAGGTCCTGGGCCTTACTGATCGGCTGCTCCCAATTGAAAAAGTCACAATTCGGTTAGCTCAGCCCGCAGGAGGCTGAGCACCACTTCAGCATGATCAAGTGCTTCACTTAGGCGACCCGAAGCGGCTTCTAATATAGTAAGGCGTTCGTTGATCAGGTTCTCAAACATGCGACTCTGCAGAAGGGGCCAATGGTCCCGGTCGAAGGGCCCGAAACCCAACTCCACGTGGTAGCGAGTGTTTACGTCTACGGCCCTGACCGAAGCTTGGCTCCACAGAAATGGGAGCAGATGATCAGAGGTGAGCTCGCCGATCCCCTCTGCATCAGCCTGAACCGTTTCCCGGTGAGGCATCCACTCTGCCAGAGAGATACGTAAACTGTCTGAACGAATCAGCGCCAACTGCCCCGAAGCTACTACTGCGGAGAGTGCCCCATCGGGCAACTCTGGCTCTATGCCTCCCAAGGATGACGCAACAAGAGAGTCAAGGCGAGCGTCACTGAACGCCCCACGCTCACTACCCATAAGACCCAGCAGCTCACGGAGTGGCGCCTTCCCTCGAAATGGCCCATGCTCGTATACAGAATCAAGACTTACCAAACGATCACGCACCACCTCAAATTCTGAGATCAGCTGCTCGATGGCCTCTCTCTCACGAACACGTTCTTTCCGCTCTTCCCATGCAGCTTCGATTCCAAAAGCGACCAGTATCGAGAGAACAATCGTACTGCCTTCTATCGCTAATCGAGGGAGTGACTTTCCATCTAAGTCGCTCAAGCGCTTGCCCCTTATGGCAGAGCGCATCCCGCTTAGGTTAAACATTATCCCTGCGGCCGCAGCTCGATCCGAACGGCGGTGACCTCCTCAATCCGTTCCCGGGAATAAAAAACCGGGTGGAACTGATCTTTCGCCCAAAACTCGAATAGGTTGTCATAGAACGGTGACCGCGTGTCTCCACTCTGGCCCGGTGTATTCATACCAACGGCTCTGTCCCAGTCTCCGGTGTCAACAATGATCCGGAAAGATGCTCCTGATGTCTGGTTGTCTCCGTTGCCAGTCTGATTCACCGTAGAGCCATAGCCACCGCGCGGTCGAGGGCCTTCTTCCAATATTGCACGCGTCTCAGAGCTTACCGCGGTACCCATGGGGTGATGCAAATAAGCGTGGTGGTAATCCTCCTGTCCGTACTGCCAGCCAGACATATCCGAGCCGAGCTTCTCCTCTAGCGCGTCCACGGCAGCTGCGAGCGCTGAAACGAGTAGCTCGTCGCGCGCGCGCATTGGATCTCCGCCTAACGTCCCCGGGGGAACCATGATCTTCTCGATAACCTTAGACAACGACAAGTTCATACCTACACCGGGCGGAACGACAGCGTCACGGACAGCGCGGCGGAGTTCCCCTTCCCACGCTGCATAGACGCCTGCCGCGATCGAATTCTTGTCCATCACGTAGTTCCAGTCGAGAAGAAGTTCTCTCGCCTGTTCAGTCCGACCGCTGGAACCAACCTCCTCAAGCATAGGCACGAGCTGGCGGGCTGGAAGCGACAATTCATCCGTCTGGAGCTGAATATTGTCTGCTATTGAAAGGCGCGTTCCGCCCCCGAGAACTTCGACAATCCTGAGCCAGCGGTAGGGATCAGACCAAGAGAACCCAACGGCATCCATGTGCTCATAGTCGCGCGGAATTAGGTCATTATTGGCGGTGGCGAAATATCCCTCTTCGGGATTCACCACATGTGGCTTTGCAATGATCGGCAGGTACCCGTCCCACTCGTACCGGCCGTCGCCGGGCACGGGTACAAGGCCGCTCCAGTTGCGACGGACGGGTGCGATACCAACCGATTGCCAACCAATCGTACCGTCTCGCCCTGCCCATATCATGTTTTCACCAGGGATATTGGAGTAGTTGCAAGCCTCCCTGAATTCTTCCCACGTCTTCGCCTGATCCATTCGCAGCGATGCTAGATACGGAGCACCTCCAATCTCCATCCATCCCGCACGCACCGCATACGCTAGATTGCGCTCCTCGTCCTCAAAGACAACCGGCCCATGCCGCGTGTACTTGAGCGTCGCTGTATGAGGCATCTCACCTCGAACAGGAATCTCCTCGGTCATGACGGTCATTGTTTCCCACTCTCCCCGGTACCGGTATTGATTCGGATTCACCGGGTTCGTCGCATAGACATAGAGGTCCTCTGCATCCGTCGAAAAGACAGTCAGCCCCCAAGCCCCGTATTCGTTGTGTCCAATCGATACGCCCGGAAGCGAAGGTTCGCCTCCACCTATCACATTCCATCCTGGGCCAACCAGGTGCACCCAGTAACGCAAGGAGGGTGATCCTTGAGCCCGGTGTGGGTCATTGGCCATCATCGGAAAGCCGCTTTCTGAGCGGGTGCCATCGATGACCCAGTTGTTCGACCCGATGTCCTGCTCCACGTCATAGGCCACAACACTCGACGCGTCGAGTGCCGCTTCCTCAAGCATCGCGAATGCGTCGACATCACCTCTCCGGGACTGATCAACTATGTCCTCCGGCTGGAAGCGGACCCCCCTGCGGAAGGCGTTGTAGATTCCTAGAATGTCCTCGGAAAGAGCTTCGCCATCGAGTGTGGGGTCCAACTCCAGAAGCGGATCACCTGGTCCATAAGTAGAAAGATGCTTTACTGCCTCCGCTCCGATCTCGGCGACTCGCCGCCCGGTAGCGAGTTCCGCCCCTATATTGCCCAGAAGTCCCTGATGCCTTGAGATCACAACGTCAGGAGTCCAGTGCCCCGGCGTAATGCCAAGTAGTTCAAACTCGATGGTGAGAAGGCTTGGGTCCTGCTCCGTCTGCGTTATGTACGCATTGATGCCGTCAGTATAGGCATTGATTATCAGAGAGCCACGGTCGTGGTAGTAATTGAGTTCTTGCTCAAGATCCCGGCGAAACTTGAATAGCCTAGTCCCGATGTCTCGCTGAAGCTCTCTCTCTCCCAGAATCTCAGCCACTGTACCTGTCGCTTGCCTCCGCCAAAGCTCTAGTTGGAAGAGTCGATCTCTGGCTGCATTCCACCCCTGAGCATAAAACAAATCATGCTCGGTCTCAGCATAGATGTGACTAATGCCCCACTGGTCGACAAGAATCTCTACCGGCTGGTCGAGGTCAGGGAGATCAAGCACGGTGGATTCCTGTGCGGCCATCGGTAAGACCAAAATCAGTTCTGCCATCACAACAGTGAACATCAACGTGCGGGCTCGACCTGCAATCAAGTTTTGAAGCATCCCAGTTCTTCCTTTGTCCTTCATTTGAATATCAGTTGAGTCAGGCTTCGTAGACGGTTTTTCCTCCAACCACGGTCCGCGCCACCTGAATTTCTTTGATCCCGTCTGGATCTACATCGTACGGGCTCTCACTCAGCACGACAAAGTCACCCAGCTTGCCAGTGGTGATTGAGCCCTTGACTCTTTCCTCGTGCGAGGCGTATGCCCCGTGCATGGTACAAATCTTCATCGCCTGATCTAGGGTGATACGCTGGCTCGGACCCCAAACACGACCAGAAAAGTCCTTGCGTGTGACCATGGACTGCAACGCCATGAGCGGCTCATAGGGGCCTGGACTGTGATCCGACGCTGGTGCAACGGTAATTCCGTAGTCCATAAATGATTTGTGAGCGAACATCCAATTCATCTTCTCCTCACCGTACTCGATCCACTTCTCACCATGGTAGTGGGCGTAGGTATAGAAAGGAGCAGGTATATAGCCACCCTCTGCTATCCGCCGCAGAAGCTCTGGATTCACTAAGGAGCAGTGCTCCAAGCGGTGTCGGGCATCGGTACGCGGGTACTGCTGAGCCATCCGCTCATAGGCATTCAGCACCATGTCGATTGTGATATCTCCATTCGCATGGATCGCAATCTGCCAACCAGCACGATGAGCCTCTTCCACAGCGTCATGAATTTCGTCCTGAGTCATTGTAAGGATCCCAAAGTCGTCCGGACGTCCAGCATATGGAGTACTCATGGCCATAGTGCGCTCAGATGCAGACCCGTCCGCAGAGAACTTCACGGGCCCAATCCGAAGCCATTCGTCACCCATGCCTGTCCGGACGCCTGACCTCATTAGTGATGGAAACGTCAGCCCGCGCGCCATGAGATTCGTCCGAAGAGAGAGGTTGCCACTCGCTCGAGCATCTTGGTATGCGATAAAATCACTCCGAGATGTCCCCGCTTGGTGGACCGAGGTCAGTCCAGCAGCGTTCATCTTTTGGCAGATCACGGCGACACCTCGAGCACGCTCCTCTGGGGTCGAGCCGCTAGGCACATTGAATGCGCCTCGTGCTCGCTCAGCGACCTTGCCCGTTAATTCTCCATTCTCTCGATAGAAGTGTCCCCCGAAAGGATCCCTCGTCTGTGCAGTCACGCCGGCTAGCTCAAACGCCTTAGAGTTGTAGACCCCCGTATGGCCGCCACGATGGCCGACCATGATTGGGTGATCTGTGCTCACCTCATCGAGGTCTATCCGGCTGAGAGGGCGCCCCTCCTCCTGCTTCGTATCGTCGTACATAAAACCGACGAGCCACTCGCCCGGAGGCGTAGACGCAGCACGCTCACGCAGCGCCCCCTGGATGCGCGCGATTGAACCCAAATTGGTATTTACATTCCTGAGCTCATTCAAGCCTGCGCCAGAAGGGTGTGAATGCGCGTCGATAAAGCCCGGGACAACAGTCATACCCGCAACGTCAAGCACCGTCGAGTTGGGCCCAGCGAGGTTCTTCACGTCCGCTGACGATCCGACTGCTACAAAACTTTCGTTGTGGATCGCAAAGGCTTCAGCCTTCGGCTGGCTGTCATCCTGTGTCAGGACGTTAGCGTTCACCACGATCAGATCCGGAACGAAAGCTCCTTCTCTGGTGGGCGCGCATCCGGTGGTCAGTCCCGCTGCTGCTGCTGCACCGAGTCCTAAGAATTGCCTACGATCGAAATCCGACATCGTGCCTCCCTCTATTAGAACACCGGCCCCACCGTGCCACGAACAGATTCGAGCTCGGCTACCGCACCGTCATCCGGCTTCGTTACGAGACTTACCACAATGCACACTAGCAACCCGGCAGCGAAACCGGGAATCATCTCATACAACTCGTAGAAGCCCGCCTTGAACACTCGAACCCAAATGACTGTTGTGACAAAACCACCGATCATGCCTGCGATCGCTCCTTCGCGAGTGGTTCGTTTCCAGTAAAGTGAACAGAGCACAACGGGCGTGAACGCACACGCGATCCCCGACCAGGCGAACAGAACAAAATCAAAGATCACTCGCACCTCTAGGAGTGCGACGACTAGCCCGACAATTCCAATCACGACGGTTACGGCTTTGCCCATTATCGAAAGCATACGCTCAGAAGCAGACGAGCCGAGTGACTTCTGCACTATATCTCTAACCACTACAGAAGACGCTAGAATCAGGAGAGAGTCCATGGTCGACATAATGGCCGCGAGCACTACCACTAGAAAGATTCCGGTGAAAAAAGCCGGAAATAGTGCTGCACTCATTGCCGGCAAGATCGTCTCCGGGTCAGCTAAGCCAGGAAAAAGCGACCGTCCAGCCATACCGCCGAAGACGGCACCCACGTCAAACCCGATCACACAGAGGACGGCCCAGAACCCCCCGTCCACTATCTGCTTCTGATCTCGAGCCGCCATAAAACGAGTCAAGAGCTGCGGAGACCCAAGGAAAGCCAGGCCAATGGCCACGGACCCCGCGGCACTGAACACTCCGGCCAGCGTTAGACCGTAGGTGCCCATGGGCTCAAGCAGAGCTGGGTCCTGAGCGCGAAGATTCGTGATCATATCACCCCAGCCCCCCGCATTCGCGATCCCCACTATGGGTAACATGAGGAGACAACCCAGCATCAGGACACCCTGAAGAAAATCCGAGTAGGCGACGGCCTTAAAGCCTCCAACCGTTGTATAAAACAGAACTATCGCGAGGCCAATCCAGACACCTTGTGTGTACCCGGTACCAAGAAAGGAGTCGAAAGCCTTACCTGACGCCGTGAGTTGAGCCGCGGTGTAAGCCACAACCATACTCAGGATGATGACCGCAGATAGCCATCTGAACGCATTGGTCGTATCGCGAAAGCGCTCGGTCAGGTAATCGGGAACGGTTATAGCGTCACACCGATCCGTATACTCCTTGAAGGGCCGAGCGACCAAGACCCAAGCACACGCCACCCCCAGCACCTCACCCATTATGATCCAGAAGGCATGAACACCAATGGCGTAACCCATCCCGGTGAGGCCAAGCAATAACCAAGCACTCTCCCCTGTCGCGTTCGAGCTGAACGCAATGACCCAAGACGGCAGTTTCTTGCCCGCAACGTAGTAACCCTTTAGGTCACCCGACTCCCGGCCGCCCCAAAAGCCGATCGCAAGAAGGATCAGCAAGTAGCCAATAACGACGCCGAGAATCGTGGCCGAGGTCACCGACCCCGCCTCCGAGCCAGAATGAATGAAACTTCAAGGCCAAGGCCAAGGCCGACAGATACGACCAACAAAACCCAGGCATCAAGCGGCATCAGGAACCCACCCTGTCCACCGCCCTCCCAAGCTTCTCGATCCCTTCTGCCATCTCCTGCTCCGTAATCAAGAGCGACGGCCCGATTCTCACGACCGTGCCATATAGACCACCCAGTCCAACAAGAACCCCTTCCTCACGTGAGGCCTCCAAAAGCTTCTTAGTGCGCTCTAGGTCTGGCTCTTTCGAG
>DLTN01000087.1:8459-11108 GCA_002500925.1 Gemmatimonadales bacterium UBA7835
TGGCGCACCTGCATTTCCTTGAGCGCTGCGTTGAGCTGATCCCCACGCTGGCGAGCGTTTTGCGGTGCCTTGTGACGATGCAGCTCGTCCTGTGTGGCACAAAGGGCAGCCATTGAGACCGGGTTCCCGCCGAAAGTTGAAATGTGCTTACCCTTCCACAAATGAGCGATCTCGTCCGTCGTGACCGTGGCGCCAACCGGAGCGCCGTTCGCGATGCCCTTCGCCATCACCATAATGTCCGGCTCGACCCCATGGTGCTGGATTCCGAACCAGTGGTCCCCACAACGACCGAATCCCGCCTGCACCTCATCGATGACAAGTAAGCCACCATAGTGCCTGATCACCTCGGCTGCCTTTTCGAAATAACCCATTGGCGGCACTACGTATCCGGCCACGCCCATTATAGTCTCGGCGATGAACGCAGCCGGCCGGCCGTTAGTCGTAGTCACAATCACCTCTTCGAGATCATCCACAAACTTGTCGACACATGCTTTGTCACAAGGCGTCTTTGACGGGCAACAACGGTAGAGGTTCGGAGACTTCGCGTGTTTGATGCCAGCCACTGGGGTAGCCAGCGGCCGCCAGCCCGAGTGCGCAGTCACGCTCGTCGCCATGAACGAGCGGCCGTGGTAGCCGACACGCAGGGCGATGATCTCGCTTCGGCCCGTCGCCAGGCACGCCATCATCAGTGCCGTCTCAACCGCTTCCGTGCCCGAGTTGCTGAAAAATGTTCTGTTCAACATCCCGGGGGCAATGTTTGCAATCTTGCGCGCCGCCTCGATGTGCATCTCGTGTCCATAGAGGGTCGAAATGTGCCCGAGCTTCTTCATTTGCTCGGCGACCGCGCCTACTACGTTGGGATTACAATGCCCGACTGAAGTCGTCAGGATGCCAGCAAAAAGGTCAAGATACTCGTTGCCTTCTGGATCCTTAACCCGTACTCCATTTCCCTCCGCAAGCACGAGGGGTTCCTCGTACAGGTGGAGCATCCCTGGGAGGAGAAATTCATCTCGGCCATGGATAGTCTCGGCGCTAGTGGCGTCTGGGATAGTAGATGGTTCAATCATCTGGCGTGCTCGGTTTAGGTCTTCAGTCACTTAGCTGTCACGCAGGAACGCGACGATACTACCCATTAGCTGTTTTTTGGAAGGTTGTGCGGGTCAGCCTTTACCGCAGACCATCGTGAGATCACCACGCGCTGATCGGTATAAAACGCTATACCGTCTTTGCCCGCAGCCTTAAGATCGCCAAAGAACGACTGCCTGGAGCCACCAAACGGGAAAAACGCCATCGGTGCCGCAACTCCGATATTGATGCCGACCATGCTTATTCCTGCTTGGTAGCGGAACTCACGTGCCGCATGACCGCTCGTAGTGAAGAGCGAGCATGCGTTCCCATACCGATTGCTGTGCATCATCTCAATCGCATCCTCAACACTGTCGGCATGATTGATACTAGCCACTGGGCCAAAGATCTCCTCACTAGCGATCGACATACCTGGTGCGACATCCTCGAAAACTGTAGGTCCTACCCAGTAGCCACCTTCAAGCCCCTCAACAGTGGCACCCCGTCCGTCCAGCGCGAGGGTCGCTCCATCCGCCACACCCTGATTGATAAACTCTTTCACCCTGTCGCGATGTGTGCCAGAAATGACTGGGCCCATCTGTGTTGTGCTCTCGAGCCCATCCCCTATTCGGATTGAGGAGGCATAATCAAGGATGCGCTCACGGATTTGATGGTGCGCGTCTCCAATGCCGACGACGACACTCCCAGCCAAGCAGCGCTGACCTGACGATCCAAAGATAGAACCAGCACACGCGTCCAGCGTCGCGTCCATATCCGCATCGGGCATGACGATCAGAAAGTTCTTCGCACCGCCAAGGGTCTGCACTCGTTTCCCGGCGGCCCCAGCGCGCGTGTAGACTATCTTCGCTACATCACTCGAGCCCACGAACGAGACACCCTCTATATCAGGGTGGTCACACATCGTTTCGACGACCTCACGACCACCGTGTACGACATTCAAAACGCCATCCGGAAGCCCAGCCTCCCTAGCAAGGTCCACTATCTTTTGGTGCGTGAGAGGATCTTGCTCACTGGGCTTAAGCACCACGGTATTTCCTGTTGCAACTGCGTAGGGCCAAAACCACAGAGGGATCATTACCGGGAAATTATACGGGGTGATAATGCCGAAGACACCGAGAGGCTGACGCCAGGACGCTGAGTCGATGCCTTTAGAAATCTCTTCAACCGTGTCGCCCATCATCAGCGTGGGAACACCGCAAGCATGTTCAACATTCTCAATCCCCCGCTGCACCTCCCCGCGCGTCTCTGCTAAGATCTTGCCATGCTCCTTGGTCAGTTGCACCGCCAGTTCTTCCTTATGCTCTTCTAGCAACGCTTTCAACCGAAAGAGAACACGAGCCCGCACGGGCGAAGGGGTCGAGCGCCATCCAGGAAAAGCAGCCTTCGCGGCTTGAACCGCCGCATCGACGTCTGAAGACGTGGAGAGAGGTACTTGGGCGATCTCGGCTCCCGAGGCCGGGTTCTTTACTGAGTGGGTCTCGGTTGACGACGCCGAGCGCCATCCTCCTCCGATGTAGTTCTGAACAAGTGAACTCATGATCACTGAGGTTGAATGAGAGTTGA
>DLTN01000087.1:11438-13284 GCA_002500925.1 Gemmatimonadales bacterium UBA7835
ACTTCCACTACTTCCGTTTAGGATCGCCTAGGACACTATTCATCCTAGACATGATCTCCGTGAGTCGATCTTCGGGAAGAGCCGGGACCGTGTAACCGTTGATCCCGGTGAGCGTCTCCGCAGCCAGCATCGCATTGAGGATCGCCTCCTCGGTTGCGTGCACTGAAGATACAATCAACCCGTTGAGTTGATCATTAGGTATCATCTCCAATCCAGTCACTTCAGCCCGCCCCGCCGCCGCCGCACGGTTCGCTGTTGAAAAGCCGATGAAAATATCTCCGGACCCGTTATAGCCCATGCCGCCGACTCGAGCGAGGCCCATAGTGGTCCGTGTGACTAGTCGCTTGATTTGAGTTGGGAGAAGCGGCGCATCTGTCGCGAGCACAATAATGATCGACCCCGCTCCCTCCGGGATTGGCTCGAGTAAACCTCCGCTATCGACAAGGGCATCGGGCGGCTCACCACTGGGGCGCATGCACCACGGCACTCCGCGCCTACGCACTGCGGCAGGAATTGATCGATCTGCATAGCAAGATGACGGCTCTGGTAACATCTCCCCTACAGGAACGCCAGAGATCCGCAGATCCTCTCTTAAACCCTGGTTACACTGCACCAAAATCCCGACAGTATAAGGCCCAACGAGTCGAGACGCGGAACCGATTCCTCCCTTGAAGCCATGGCAGCGCATCCCAGTTCCTCCGCCGACCGCACCCTGAGAAACTGCTCCTCCACGGGCACCGTCCAATGCATCAAAAGTGTGGTCTGCGGTGACATGGAAACCATTTATGTCGTTGAGGCTCCCGTCATAAGTCTCAGCCACAACAGGTAACGCCCATAGAAACGTCGGATCCCGATCCCTCTGCCAAGCTATAACAGCGTCGCGCACTACTCCCACACTATGAGTGTTCGTGATCATGATCGGGCCTTCTAGAATCCCTGAATGCTCAATCCAGGTGGTACCCGTCATTTCACCGTTGCCATTCAAGCTGAACCAAGCAGCAAAGACCGAATCTCCAGATTCCCGACCGCGCGGAAGAATCGCTGTAACGCCGGTTCGAACCGGACCCTCTCCAACGACGAGTTGCCCCTCACCCTGGATGATCGTCGTATGTCCAACCTCGACACCAGCGACATCTGTGATTGCATTGTTCGGACCAGGTTCACCTGTGAGGTGAACGCCGAGCGCCCTAGCGTCCGGGACCTTCTGCCCCTCAGCAGCCCCAGGCAAGAGCATTAACATGAGTCCCAGCTTGCAAGCTGCTAGAGCCCAATAAATCGAGCCCTGCCAAGCTGACCCCCCGCGTGCCTCAACTCCACCCGGCTTCTCGTATGCAGGACGAGCGCGGATCAAAGCCCCGCCAACTTCTTCACATAGTCAAACTCAGACTTTTTCACCGACTGTACAGACAGTCGTCCGTAGCGGATCAGCTCCATATCCAAAAGTTTATCGTCGGCCTTAATCTGGTGTAGAGACAGTGGCTGCTCGACATCATCGACCTTAGAGACGAACTCAACGTCGACCATGTACCAGCGCGGGTTTTCTGGGTCGGATTTAGCGTCGAAATACGTATGTCCCTTCTCGAAAGCGTAGTGGTCGGGATAGGCCTCCCTGCACACGCGGGCTATGCCCACAACCCCCGGGGGCTTGGCATTCGAGTGATAGTAGAGGACTTCGTCGCCCACCTTCATCTCACGCATATTGTTGCGCGCCTTGTAGTTCCTTACCCCCTCCCAACACGTTGAGCCATCCCGCTCGAGGTCTTCAATCGAGTAGACGTAGGGCTCTGATTTCATCAGCCAGTATTGCTTTGCCATCTATGCACTCAGCGTCCCGTTCTTGGTGACT
>DLTN01000087.1:13648-22247 GCA_002500925.1 Gemmatimonadales bacterium UBA7835
GGTTGCGTCAGGCCGACTCCGCACCTCCAATATCTACTCGGATCTCACTCCAGTGCCCGCGCCTGAACGCTACCATGCTAAGCAGCATCCGGGCGAAGTGTCCCAACACTATGGCCATCCAGATCTCATGTGGATCAAGGGTAGAGAACGTTTGGATAGTCCAGCACATCCCCAGTGGGATGATCATCTGAGAGACGATCGAAATGTACATTGGGCTTTTGGTATCTCCGGTGCCCTGCAAGCCTCCTGTATATGCAAGCGCGACAGTTATAAAGAGTCCAGATACGGCGAGGTATCTCAGGAGCTCCACAGCGAGTCCTTGTACCACCGGATCGTTCATCCCGAAAATTCCAAGGAGATGGTCGGGTATAAGCAGGAAAGTGAGACCAATAACCGCAGCCAGGGAAAGGCCAAAACCCGCGGCAACGTTGACCGATTTTGCAGTCCGATCAGGCTTTCCCGCACCGAGATTCTGGCCTGCAACCGCAGCGGTCGCCCCCATGATGCCCACAGATGTCCACGTTATAAACGAGAACAATTGCGTGTAACTCACAACATATGCTGCCTGAGCTTGGGCACTGGTAGCTAGTGACCCAATAAATGCGAGGAGCAGCACACCGCCAATGTTCATCGCTACGCCTTGAATCCCAGTAGGGAGACCAAAGCGGAATAATTCTCGAATAATATTCCAGTCCGGTTTCCACTCCATGTTTCGGTGAAACGCGACAACCCAACGGCCGCCAAACAGGCTCACGAGCGCGTAAGCAGACACAACACCACCCGCAATAACAGTGCCCATCGCAGCACCCAGGGTACCAAACGCCGGGATTGGACCGAGGCCGCGAATCAGGATGACATTGAGACCAATGTTCAGCAGTGTCATCGCGATCCCGAGTCGCATCGGCGTCTGCGCATCTCCGGCCGAGCGTAAAGCCCCTGAAAACATGAAGAAGAGAAGCATCCCGAAAGAAAAAACGAACATCGTTCGCAGGTAGGGCAACGCTTCAGCTTGAACCTCTGCGGTTGCGTTTACCAGTTCGAGAAGTACCGGAGAAAACACCCAACCGATTGGCGCCAAAACAAAGGCGACGAGCATGACTGCCGTCAGAAAAGCTTGGTATACCGTGCGATTAACCTTGTCAGGCTCATTGGCCCCAGTAAAGCGAGCGACCAACACGCCCATGCCCGTAAACAAAGACGAGATGAAAACAATGACTACGAGAAAGATCTGCCAAGACACACCGATGGCCGCATTCCCCACGTAGCCGACATAGTTACCTACCATCGCATGATCCACTATGCCCTGAAGCCCTCCGATGATGTTCTGAAGCATCGTAGGCCACGCGAGCTTCCACACAGCCCCTCTTATAGGGCCCTCGACTATGGATCGATCGAAAGCTTTCCCCGTGCTACTCACCCCACCTCCTCGTCTTCGTCAGGATTGGGCTAGTCAATCCCCGGCTACCAGACCAGATGGAATCGGCTCTGACGTCGGTAGACCCAGTGGCGACCTCCATCCTCGGCGAGATATGCTTCCTCTTCTTGTCGGCACGAAGCAGGCTTTCCATCCCATTCTGGGATCGGCGTCGTGGTCTGCAACTCTATCGAATGCCAAACATTTGGAAGCATGACCGCGTCGCCGCGCACTGGAACACCCTCCTGCGCATCCCACCGTCCGATAAGAGGTCCTGCTCCATGTCCATGATCTCCAATCGGGTGCGTGTAGACTGTTCCATCAATCCCCTCGCTGCGCATTTGAGCAAGCGTATTGGCTAAGACCTCGTTGCCCGTGAGGCCTGGCTTCATGTGCGCTAGAAGGATGTCCTGCAGCCGGTTCGAGTTCGATAAACACTGCTTGAGGCCATTAGGAGCATCGGTCTCGCCCTCTCTTAGAACGTACCCAAGGTGCTGCGTGTCTGTGTGCAGGTTCATTGCAATCAACCCGAAATCGGTCCAAAGAAGGTCACCAGGCTGGATCACGGTTGACCCTCCCACACCTGGCGCTGACGGTAGGCTCCCCTCTCGCTGGACATTAACAGACGTCTGAAACCAAGTGGTGTACCCGAGATCTCTCAGTTTTTGGCGCATCCACCAAACGACGTCATCCGTCGTTGTGACGCCGGGGGTTATAACAGAATTGGAAAAAGCCTCAGATATCAGAGCATGCACACTTTCCTCGATCTTTCGATAGCGAGGCATCATCTCTGGCAAACGAAGAGAGATGTAGTTCATCGCGAGCCGCGGTTCACGCTTCACTCTAGCTGAGTACTCATTACCGAGAGCCTCCAAAAGTGCCTCGGCCTCTCCCGCACCCAAGCCGTCTGAAAAAGCCCAGACGGGATCAATGTTCAAGACGATATTTCCAGGGTTGCGATCCTCGACCACCTCCCTCAGAAGATTCCACTGCTCGTTACCTACCAGTTCTGCCGTAGGCTGGGTCGGGGCTGGCCGGGTCGACCGAAAGGCTTCGAACATCCCTCCCTGACTCGTGCCACCGAGCGCTAGACGCTCTAAGGTTCCGTCATCTTGACGCGTGAAGACATAAATCGAACGGCGCCGTGCCGCGAAGGTCGTTGGTGATGCTATAGCCCGAAAGACGGGATCCTCGCCGTACTCGCGCATCGAGAGAATCCACATATCGACATCGTACTCAGCCATAAGCGCCGGCAATACGCGCGTCAATCGCAGTCGCAACCACTCCTGTTGCTCGTCAGCCTGCTCGCGCAGGGATGGAAGTGGGTGATAACGCGCAGAAGCATCCTCTGGTACATAGACTGGCGCCTGAGAAGCTAATGGAGCTGCATTTACTATAGCCGAGAACGTGAGTACTGAGATCGCATGCTGGAATGAAATTCTCATGTCGATTCGTATCGTGAGGACGGGACACCTGGGATTCCACGCCCGAACCTAATCGCTATGCGGGTGAAGCGCTTCCTGTGGCGCATACCCAACAAACTGGTTCCGCAAAAAACGGAGGCGATTACAGGGCCGCTCAGAATCAGTCCGGGCTCAGCGACTATTCCAGTGTTGCGAAGGACCTTGGGGGGGGGTCACTGAGGTCCGGCTTCCCTCACTTCTTCGGACACCCGATCCGCAAACTGCTCGAAGTTTTTCCTGAACATCTCTGCAAGCTTACTCGCAGAAATATCGTATGCTGCTCCATCAGACCAAGTGCCCCGCGGCTGGAGAATCTCTTCGGGTACACCAGAGACTGTGGCAGGGGTTGCGAGGCTGAAAACGGGATCCCTGAGATACTCCACGTCGTCGAGCTGGCCCTCTAAGGCAGCATTCACCATAGACCTCGTATAATCGAGCCTCATCCGCCTTCCGACCCCGTAACCACCACCGCTCCAGCCTGTATTCACAAGCCATACCGTAGCCCCATGCTCGCGAAGCTTATCCCCCAGCATTTCAGCATACACTCCCGGATGCCGAGGTAGAAATGGGGCGCCAAAACAAGCGCTAAACGTTGCTACAGGTTCGGTCACTCCCCGCTCCGTGCCCGCTACCTTGGCTGTGTATCCAGAAAGGAAGTGGTACATCGCTTGTTCAGGCGTAAGTCTTGAGATCGGCGGAAGTACTCCAAATGCGTCCGCCGTCAGAAAGACAACGTTTTCGGGATGTTCTCCGCGGCTGGGCAGCACAGCGTTGGGGATGTAGTGGATAGGGTACGAGGCGCGCGTATTTTCAGTTATGGAGCCATCGGCATAGTCGACGGCTCGAGTTTTTTCGTCCAGAACTACATTCTCCAGAATCGTCCCGAACATTTGAGTGGCCTGGTAGATCTCCGGCTCACCATCCTGAGACAAGCGAATCGTCTTCGCGTAACATCCACCCTCAAAATTGAAAATGCCTGACCTGCTCCACCCATGCTCATCATCACCTATAAGGCCTCTAGATGCATCGGCTGAGAGTGTAGTCTTTCCCGTACCAGATAGCCCAAAGAAAAGAGCAACGTCTCCATTTTGACCGACATTGGCCGAGCAATGCATAGGGAGGACGCCCGCATCTGGTAACATGTGGTTCAGGACGGAAAAAATCGATTTCTTGATCTCACCCGCGTACCGAGTTCCCGCCACCAGAACTTCTCGAGTCGTGAAGTTCACCATTACAGCCGTTTCAGATCGGCAGCCATGGCGTGCTGGATCAGCTTTGAGGTGCGGAGCATGGAGCACTGTGAAATCTGGTTCGAAGGATTCACGTGCTTGTTCGTCGATCCGGAGGAACATGTTGTAAGCGAACAAGGAATGCCACGCACTCTCGCTAACGACCCGGACATCTATTCCATGTGTTGAATCTTCACCCGCGCGAGCGTCTTGAACGAAAAGGTCCCGCTCGTTCAAAAACTCGATGACATCCGAACGCAGAGCGGAGAAGTGCGCAGAGCTTACCGGCACATTTACGCTACCCCAGTCAACTACTTCTTCGGATGCCTCGTCTCTCACTACGAATCGGTCGTTAGGAGACCGGCCCGTGTGCGGCGCAGTGACTGTTGCAATGGCGCCCATGTGAACGAGCTCACCATCGCCTCGCCTCAACGACTCTTCATAAAGCTCGGCAGGGGAGAGATTCCAGGACACCTCGCCCGATGGCTTCAGGCCGTGGCCAGAAAGGTCTCTGTTGCTTCCGCCAGTCACCGGCGTACTGGATTCAGTCATGTCGGTAGTCATGCTTGCCAGTCTGCTTTCTCTTCTAATTAGTGGAGCACTCCGGCCGCACCCGCTTTGAACCATAGCCGCCTTGGTCGGGGCATCGCCTTCGTGTAGGTAACAAAAAGAGGCCCCGCCGCCTAAGCGACCAGGGCACCCTCTAAACTTGTCGGTTTCGAGCCTGCCAGTCTACAGATGCGACCGTTGCAAGATCAAGAACATTCGTCAGCGACGAACCGCGCTGGAGAACGTGGACTGGCTTGGCCATTCCGAGGAGAACTGGACCGATCACGTCCGCACCACCCAGCTCTTCCAACAGCTTATACGCAGAGTTGGCAGCCGACAGCCGAGAGAACACAAGTATGTTCGCCGGCCCCGTTAGTCTGGAAAACGGATACGTGCTCTTCAGCTTTATGAAATCTACCGCGGTATCCGCCTGCATCTCTCCTTCGATCTCCAGACCCGGATCCATTTCTCGCACCCTTTTGACCGCTTCGGCAGCGGTAGATGCTTCGTCGTGAGAGACTGATCCGAAGTTTGAGAACGTGACCATGGCGACTCTCGGTTCTATGCCTAGGTCTCGAACAAATGCAGCCGTCTGTAAAGCGATCTCAGCAAGGCTCCTAGCATCAGGTTCAATATTTACGGTCGTATCCGCCAAGAAAAGAAGCTCTCGGTTCGGAAACGCTAGGATGTAAAGGCCCGCCAATCGTCCTGCTTCACCCGAACCATCGGGCTTCCGACCGACGACATGTAGGCACGGACGCAGGGCCTCAGCGTAGTTGGCCTCGATTCCATGAACGAGTGCGTCCACCTCTCCATTTTCGAGCATGCTCGCTGCAAAATATACCGGCTTAAACAGGTTCCATTCAGCTTCGGAAAACGTCAGCCCTTTTCGGGCCCGCTTCTCAAAGAGCTGATCGGCGTAACGGCTTCGCTCGTCTTCTAATTCTGCTGCATAGATAACCTCGACACCGCTGATATCGACCCCGAGAAGATCCGCCTTTTCTTGGATACGGGGGGCCCGGCCTAGAAGCACTGGATCGCAAATCCCATCTGCCACTAGCTGGCTTGCCGCTCGGATGATCGTATCGTTGTGCCCTTCCGGGAATATGACCCGAGCCCTTTTTGTCCGGGCTCTATCCCGCATGTCGCGCATGAGCTCGTACCCCGGCCCAAGCTTGGCTCTGAGCCGATCACGATACTCGCCTAACTCGACATCTATTCGAGCAACCCCGGAGTCCATCGCTGCCTGGGCCACCGCCGGAGCCACGTGGTACAGTACCCTGCGGTCGAAAGGTTTTGGAATGAGATAATCACGACCGTAGGCGATCTCACTTCCCTCGTATGCCCCCCTAACCGCCTCGGGCACCTGCTCACGAGCAAGATCGGCTAGGGCCTTCGTTGCGGCCAACATCATCTCGGGGTTGATGGCCTTAGCTCTCACATCAAGGGCACCCCGAAATATGAACGGGAATCCTAGCACGTTATTCACCTGATTCGGATAATCCGATCTCCCGGTCGCCATGATCGCGTCTTGGCGAACCTCTGCTACGTCCTCGGGAAGGATCTCTGGATCCGGGTTTGCGAGCGCGAAGATGATGGGGTCAGCCGCCATACCTTTGACCATGTCCTTGCTAACGATTCCCTTGACCGAGAGACCGATAAAGACGTCTGCGTCCTTCATCGCCTCTTCGAGCGTGCGTCTATCTGTCTTAACCGCGAAAGGAGTCTTGTACTCGTTCATCCGCTCTTCACGGCCCTCATAAATGACCCCCACAGAGTCTGCGATGAGAATGTTTTCCTTCTTCACCCCCAGACGCTGGAAGTGCTCGGCGGTTGAGAGGGCTGAAGCTCCCGCTCCACTAAATACCACTCGGACATCCTGGACCGATCGGTCCGTGATCTCTAGTGCGTTAAGGAGAGCGGCCCCCGCGATGATGGCTGTGCCGTGTTGGTCGTCATGGAATACGGGGATGTCGAGTCGCTCATTGAGCGCGCGTTCAATGATAAAACAGTCAGGGGCCGAAATATCCTCGAGATTGATACCACCAACCGTCGGTTCAAGAAGCTCACAAAACCTTATGACGTCCTCCGCCTTTTCTGATCCTACCTCAAGGTCAAAGACATCAATGTCGGCAAAGGCCTTGAACAGCACTCCCTTGCCTTCCATTACAGGCTTGGAGGCTAGAGGGCCAATGTTACCCAGGCCGAGCACCGCGGTCCCATTGGAGACCACTGCAACCAGATTACCGCGAGCAGTATACCTGAAAACATCATCAGGTGTTTCGGCTATCTGCAGGCAAGGCTCTGCAACCCCTGGTGAGTACGCTAGCGACAAGTCTTGCGCTGTGACAACAGACTTAGTCGGTACGACGGCGATCTTGCCTGGACGTCCTTCTTCATGGTACTTGAGCGCGTTTTTGCGACGATCAGCGGTCATATTTCTCGGTCTCTAACTTATAGTCTGATATCTGACTGGGAGGCCCAGCTTTCCCGTCTTCGGAATTCCATCACCAGCACCCTGATGCTGACGAAACCACCCGGCGGTGTCAAAAAGGCTTAGGCACTGTCTCTGGTGTTCTAGCTCCAGTCCAGAGACTCGTATCTCCGAACAGAACCCCTAACATGCAAAGACATCCCTACTCCCTGGAAACCAAATCCCGTGTCGAGATAGATTCAAGCCCTAAAAAAAATCCTTGACCCCGGAAACACACATTTACACATTCGTTTCCACCTTGATTTTCCGTGAACTGACCTAGAACGACCCCATAGGCAAGCTTTTCTGAAATAGAAATGGCACAGGGGTTCTGACCGGGCCACTCGGATTGAACCTGCAGATAATGAGGAACGACCGTACCGAATGTTTTCTTCCTCTCGTGGCTTAGATTCTTTCGATCAGTATCTGCAAGACGTTGAGAAGTACCCCCTGATACAGGACCCTAGGGAAGAGCGAGAGCTCGCTCGCCGCGCCCGAGAAGGTGACAAGGAAGCCGCGGAACGTCTTGTAACAGCCAATCTCCGCTTCGTCATCTCATATGTGAAAAAGTACCAAGGGCGCGGATTGGGACTGGCCGAACTGGTGTGTATCGGTAATGAGGGACTGCTCAAGGCAGTCAAGAAGTTTGACCCTGACAAGGGTGTGAAATTCATCTCCTATGCGGTCTGGTGGATTAGGCAGACGGTACTGCAAGCGCTTGCAGAGCAAACGCGCTCCGTCCGAATTCCGCTCAACCAAAATTCCAATCTCGCCAAGCTCGCCAGAACAAATACTGCTTTGACGCAGATGCTCGGGCGGGCGCCGACAGATCTTGAAATTTCAAGAGAGATGGACGAACCAGTTGATACGATCCGAGCTCTGCGGCGTGTCGCAGCCTCCGAACTAAGCCTGGATGCACCGATCGACCGGGGGGACCGTGACAGTTCCAGCTTTGGTGAACGCTTTGCAGGAACGGCAGCAGCTGATATCGAGGAAGACGTAGAATCCATCGCACGCAGAGAGTTCCTCGAGACCATGTTTGACAGCTACTTGACCGAGCGCGAGCGGAAGATCCTTTACCTTTATTACGGATTAGACGACGGTGAAGAGCGAACCCTTGAGGAAATCGGGTCGCTGCTGGGGGTCACACGTGAGCGTATCCGTCAAATCCGCAACCGCGCGTTTGAAAAGCTCAAGGAGAGCCCACACGGAGAGTCACTCTCTGGGTTCTGGAGCGCGAATTAAGTAACTCATCCGGAGGAGAGCAGCCCTCCAATCTCCGGTCTAAGCCAGGATGGGGCTGACAATTATCTGGAGGAGATTGGAGCCTCACGGGCGACCGTGATGAACAGCCTGAGGGTCAGCCCTACCTAGCTCTTGCAGTCGTACCAACTCTTTCCGACACCCCACTCTGCGACGATCGGGACACGGAGTTCAACCGCGCTCTCCATCCGATCTACAACGAGGGTGC
>DLTN01000087.1:22668-35790 GCA_002500925.1 Gemmatimonadales bacterium UBA7835
GCAGCCTGCACTTCGATCATCGCTTTCTTCATCATGTCTGCGGCAGAACCCTGAATCGGCGTGTTCTGTGCGACACGCTCGCCGAACTGTCGGACATTCCAGTTCCCAGCTCTGAGTTCCGGCACATAGCGACGACGTCCCATGAGGGTCTCCACATATCCGACACTCTTAGCCATCTCAACCTGCTTGTCTAAGAACCCTCGCACGCCGGAAAACCGTTCAAAGTAGGTTCCTATGAACTGCTTTGCCTCTTCGCGAGATATGCCGAGCTGCTGTGCCAGTGAAAAGGGACCCTGACCGTATAGCGTTGCGAAGTTTACGGTCTTGGCCTGGTTCCGCATCCCTCCGCTTACTTCGTCTACAGGGACATCGAAAATTACAGAAGCCGTTTGCCTGTGAACATCGATGCCCTGCTGGAATGCCGTCACAAAAGCGCTATCCTCGGAGAAGTGCGCCATCACGCGAAGTTCGATCTGAGAATAGTCCACGGCGAGAAAAACGTTGCCTGCTGAAGCAACAAAGCCTTTGCGAATCTCGCGGCCAAGGTCAGTCCTGATCGGGATGTTCTGCAGGTTCGGGGCGCTGGAGGAAAGCCTTCCCGTCGCGGCAACGGTCTGATTGAAGCACGTATGAATCCGGCCAGAGCTAGGATTCACTAGCTGTGGCAGAGCTTCGACATAGGTAGAGCGGAGCTTTTCAAGCTCTCGATACTCCATCATCAGACGCGGAATATCGTGCCCCATGGAAGCAAGCTCTTCAAGAACCGAGGCGTCGGTGGATGGCCCCGTCTTGGTCTTCTTTAGTACCGGCATTTCCAGTTTATCGAACAGGACCTGCCGGAGTTGGGGTGTAGAGTTCAGGTTGAATTCGCCACCCGCAAGTTTAAAAATATCGGACTCGATCAGGTCAAGTTCGCGCTTAAGCCTCCCTCGCATCGACTGAAAAAAATCATCGTCAATCGCGATCCCGGAGAGTTCCATCCGGCTCAGCATTGGGACCAGTCGCATCTCAAGATCGGCTAGCAGTTTCGTTAAGCCCGCTTCCTTCACCTTCCCAGCAAGATAGTTCGCGAGCCGACCAGCCAGGTCGACTGCAGAGCACAGGTACTCGCTAGCTCGTTCTAGCGGCACTTCAGCAAACAGAACTTTGCTTCGCCCTGATCCTGTTACATCTGAACGATCCAAAGGCTTGTGAGAGAAGGTCTCCATGCTGAGAGCCCTTAGATCGTGTCCTCGCTTCCCCGGATCTAAAACGTAACTGGCTATCATTGCATCGACCTCGAACCCTGCCAGGGTTACCCCAGAAACGGCCAGGACTAGGGCCACCTGTTTCAAGTCGTGTCCTGACTTGCCAACCGCCGGATCCTCCAGGAGATCTCTCAGGACCTCAAGTTTCGGATCTCCTACCCCTGGAAGGATTCGGGTTTCGTTCGAACCCTCCCCCTCGAAGGTCAGCGCAAATGGCTGTGTATGAGCAAACGGCAAGTACCTCGCTATCCCACTCTCCACAGAAACAGCCAGTCCTACCAATTCGCCCCGAAGAGGGTCTTCATGAGAGGATTCTGCCGCAATCGAAAAACTCCCAGCCGCTCGAAGCTCGGCCACCAAAAGCTCGACGTCGGCGAGACTATCAATGATGGCGTAATCGGTCTCCCGCTCCTCAATCTCAACTGAAGCCTGCCCCTGCGTTTCATCTCCCGAAGACTGAGCGGCCGACGCAAACTGATCGGACAGTCGACGGAACTCTAGTTCGACAAACAAGTCACGGAGTGCCTCGTTGTTGGGTTCTTGCACCCTTAGAGCCTCGAGATCTAACTCGATTTCAAGGTCGGTCATAATCGTTACCAGTCGCTTCGAAAGACGGACCATGTCCGCATTCTCCGACAGTGACTTGGAGGCACGAGGTGGCTTTAACGAATCGGCGTTTTCGATAAGCCGCTCAATGTCCGGATACTGTTCTAGAAGCTTGACCGCAGTCTTTGGGCCAACGCCACGTGCTCCCGGCACATTATCCGAGGAATCCCCAACTAGCGCGAGATAGTCCGCTACTTGAGACGGTGGTATACCGAACTTTACGTCAGCGTTCTCTTCGGTCACCCAGTCTGCAGCCACTCCTGAAGATCCGCCTCGTCCAGGGTTCATAAGGTGGATGTGTGGCTGGACAAGCTGGTAGAAATCCTTATCACCGGAAACGATCACCGCCTCCAGACCCTGTTCGGCCGCCTGTCGAGCGAGCGTTCCAATAACATCATCGGCCTCGTAGCCGTCCAACTCCACAACGGGATCGTTGAAAGCTTCCACAATCTGTCGGATGCGACTAAGGCTCTCCCTTAGATCCTCTGGCATCTTCTCACGAGTGGCCTTGTATTCCGGATATTCCTGATCGCGAAACGAATCACCAGCGTCGAAAACGACGGCGAGATAGTCCGGCTCAAACTGCTCCCGTATATCGAGAAGGAAGCGGGTAAAACCGAACGGGGCTGACGTATTCTCACCAGCTGCGTTCATGAGCGGACGTTTTATGAACGCAAAGTATGAGCGATAGATCAGCGCATAAGCGTCAACAAGGAATAGGCGCGGACGAGTCTTCGGAGGGATCTGCACGAGGGCGATCAGGGTCAGGGCTTACGATAACGACCTTGGAATCTACTGACCTAACCCCCAGCCGGCGACGAAACAGCGAATCCAGGATGATATCTCCCTAGCCCGCTCTCAAAGGTGACACAGAGCGTTTCCTCTCATTACTCCAGCCCTAGAACCCTTATGCTGTCGACGTGCACTTAACCGAATCCCTGCATATGGACTATTCTGGGTCAGTCCTGTCCATAAAGAGCCCGGTAGATGGCCAGATTGCGTCTTACGTTCTTTACGTATCCGCGAGTCTCTGAGAAGGGGATCCGTTCCGTAAACCGAACCAGATCCGAAGCCTCAGGATAACGACGCCAACGCGTGGCTCGCGTCGGGCCGGCATTGTAGGCCGAGAGAACGAAAGGCAGCTCATCGTCATAACGCCGACTCATCGCGACAAAGAATGCCGACCCAAGGTGGAGATTTACTTCTGGTCGCGTAAGCGACTCTGGGGTAAACCCTTCAGGCCCATGGGTGCGTGCTAGCTCTGCCCCGGTTGGAGGCATCACTTGCATCAATCCGATGGCACCCGCATGACTTACGATATCGGCCTTGAATGCCGACTCCTGCCTGATAATCGCAGCCATCATGAAAGGACTTATCCCCCAATCCTCGGCCGCTCTACTAACCAATTCCCGATAGGGAAACGGATACGTGACACGAAGAATCTCCTGGTCCCAGGCTCCTTCATCCCGAAAAAGCGCCCAGCCGAGATTGATCCCGTCTATCGTATAGCCGCGTTCGATCAAAGCCTCCGCTAAACCCAACCTCGGCCCTCTCTCACTGCCCGCCCGATCCCGAAGACGTGTGATCTCGGAATTAGCACCTTTCTCCAACCCGGTTTCCGAGAGAAGATCAAGCCGCTCCAGGCCTTCCTCTAACCATCTTGGCTTAGTCGAGGCAGGTCCGCCTGCAACATTCAGTATGAAAGGGATGTCCAGAAGGTCAGATGCCATAGCAGCGTAATAATCGACCGGCTGAGTAAGTACGTGGTTTAGTTGAGTCTCAGCGAGAGTCGTATCCCCGAGTTGCAGGCGGGTGCTGCCGGCCCAGTATCCCGCCTCCTGCCAACGACGGCCGTCAGGGAAATCACGCAAATATGCCTCAAAGACATCAGCGGCAGCTTCGAGGTCGGACTCACGCAAATAGATCTGCCCAGAGCGCATGCGAGCCTGCCCCGCGCGTGAGTGTGTGCGAACGTTCTCAGCCAAGAACGCGTATCGGTCTAATGCGAGTGTTAGGTCACCGCGCGCTTCGGCGTTGCTGCCCACACTCCAAGCTACTTCTGCTGCCTCACCACTTGAAGGATACTCCTCAAGCAGCCATCTCCGGAGCGTGCTGACTTGGGGGGACATTCCCTGTCGTCTTCTCATCTGGGCCCAAACTTCTAGGTTCCGTGCTCCGATCCGCGCGTCATTGGTCGTCTCGCGTATTGCACGAAACTCAGCAAGCGCCTCTTCCTGACGACTTTGCACAGTAGACATGAGCCGGGCGCGCTCAACTCGGCTCGACTCAGGAAAAACGGGGAGCCCAACTGCCGCCATTGAAGACGCCCGGTCATATCCCGTTAGGGCTCGGCTTCCATCGCCTGCCCTGTCGAGAATCCTTGCCATCTCGAGAGTTTTCTGGAATCCATGCCCTCCTAGGTCCATCAGGCTCTTGGCAGCGCGGATCCTGACGGAAGCATCCCCTTTATCGAAACCGTCCATGAGTAGAGCACGGCCAGCCACCGCATCCCCCGACCTGATCCTCAACCTACCGAGCTCAACCAGAGCACTAGCATGCCGATCGTGCTCGTGTCTTTCGACCAGAGAAGCAAAGACTCGCTCAGCAGCCGCGTGATCGCCTAGCTCTATAAGTGCATCCGCCTCGACCCGCCACACGTCAGCTACTGCCGCGGGCTCAACTATCTGCCGCAGGAGCAGCCGCACTCCGTCAACATCACCATAGTCAGCAGCTACGAGGGCGAGTTCGGCCGCTAGCCAACTTCTTGCATGCGGAACACTTCTCAGATCCCGAATCGTAGCCAAAGAACCTTCACGGTCACCCGCGAGCCACAGGCTTCGAGCTAAACGCACACGTACTGAAGTGGCAGTCGTATCGTCAGCACCCGCCAATCTGAGGTAAGTCTGATATGAGGATGCCGCAGACGCCCAATCCTCAGCATGCTCGTGGGCCCGACCAAGCAAGACGAAGCCCTCGCCCCCCATCTTTTCCTCTAACCAACTCACACCGCTGAGAACTGCTACCACAGCAGCCCAGTTTTCCCAGCCCGCCTCGGCCTTGGCAAGGATTAGTATGTCATCTGGAGAACCGTTTTCAGCGCCCTCCGCTCGGAGCAGCCGCGCAGCATGCCAAAAACGCCCCGCTGCCAGTTCGGCTTGCGCGGAATCGGAAACCGATAGCTCGCCTGTCCCAGCCACGTAGTCAGTTTGAAGCGTGGTCCCGGCTAGAAGAAGAACACACAGAAAAACGCTGGAGACGCGAAGGCCCATCAAGCTCGAACTCGTTACTGGTTAGGAAAAGCGAATGGAAGAGTGACTCTACTATACACTTGCCTCTTCCCGTTCTTATACAAAAAAAGAGGCCGCCCCTAAGGGCGGCCTCCAGTAAAACGTTTGTCCTGCGCCGAGGTTAACCAGCCCTACCCGCTTCCATGGCATGCAGTGTGTCGACCATCTTCTGCGCCGACTCCTCCATATCAATAACAAGGCCGTCTATCTTCGCCACGAAGAAGTTGTGGCCAACCGACACAGGGATGGCGATTGCCAAGCCCGCCGCGGTTGTCAACAGTGCCACCTTAATACCGCCGGCAACCAGTGTCGCCTCAACCTCACCGGCCGCTTCAATCGACTGGAAGGCAATGATCATCCCGATCACAGTACCTAGGAAGCCGAGGAGTGGGGCAATGTTCGTGAGGGTCGCGAGAACAACCAGGCCCTTCTCGAGCTTACTCATCTCAATCAGGCCTTGGTTTTCAATCGCCTTCATCACCCGTTCCGTACCTTCTTCGTGACGCTCAAGGCCGGCTTGAAGGATGTTAGCGGCAGGAGAGTCACTCTCGCTCGTTAGCGCGATAGCTTCGCTGAGGCGCTGTTGAGAAATAAGCTCATCCACATCCGACAAAATCCGCTTCGTCTTAGAGGCCTTAGCCTGTAATGAGATGAACTTCACGATGATGACCAAGATCCCCAACAGAAAACAAACCAAGAGGGGATAACGCATGAACCCCATGCCTTCCCAGTTTACCGCCACTTGGTCTTGCCACGTGAGAGTTGGGGCATCCATGCCCGGTATCTGCAATAGGGCCGCGTACAGTTGGACCAACGAAACCTCCAGCCGATGTTCGTAGTTGCTAATCGTTAGACAGCCCTTCCACACCAGACAGCATGGAAGGGCGGGGTCAAGAGGCTCGCAACATGGCAGGGGGCTAAAAAGGTGTCAAGCCCATCAGTAGCTGAGTTTTTTCTTGTTCCTGCATGACAAAACAACAGCCCACGCCGAGTTGACAGGCTAATGCCGCACCCCTCGCCCCAAATAGCACTGCTGCCCTGCACGAAACTGGTCCAGGCCGTGCTCGTAACATTAGCGTACTATCATCGTCTCCACGTCCACTGGTCGGCCGCATACCGCGATTCCACCAGCTGTGTGCACATCCTCTTCTCGTCCGCTGAGTATTCGCCCTCAGCCCAACCTCCCCCAAAACATTTTTTCATCGAGCCCACCACTGCATCCACGACTCGTTCCATATCAACCTCACCTATCTGTTCTGAAAGGGTTGCTGGCTGGTGGTGACTCGTAGATAGGCCAATCGTCGACAGCAGAGTTTGGTCTCCGGAAATCATAATAGACCCATGCTGTAGAAGAGCTCCGCCGATCCTAGCCTGAGCGCTACCAATGAGCTTGCGGCCATTGGCGATAACCTCTCCCTCAGCTGGACTCTGAAAGCACGGTCCGGCGCTCAAAGGGAGTGCACGCTCATTCGGATCTCCATGAATGTCCGCCACGGTCCCCAACGACCGGACCGCATTTAGTAGTGCGTGATTAAGAACACGATATGTCTCTCTGGCGCCACCAAGTGCACGGGACGGGACGGCGACGGCGTAGGTCAGCTCCTCATCGTGGAGGACAGCCCTGCCTCCCGTCGGGCGACGAACTAGATCGATATTCCTTAGCTGGTCGCTGTCTGGGCTGTAAACCCCTAGCACTGGCTCATTCCTGCCAAACGATATTGTAGGACGCTTCCAAGTGTAGAGGCGAAGCACCGCTGGCGGTGCTGCCGAACCCTTTCCGGAGCTAGGACCTCCCTGTGCAACGCTGTGTGCTAGGGTGTGGTCCGCAGCCATGTTCTCCGCGCCCGCTCGAGCGGGATCGCGGAAGACGCGCCACAAAAGATCACAAGTCCCAGAAACGTCGTTCAGAATTCTAGAATGTCACCCGGTGCCATGACCCGCACCTTAGCGCGATCACCCACCTTCTCCGCAAAGGCAGCCGCGTCCTGCTCGATCGGAGGCCAAGTATCATAGTGACACGGAATCACCACCTTGGGTTCGATGAACTCAACAGCTGTTACGGCATCATCTGGGCCCATCGTGAACCGATCACCTATCGGGAGAACCGCAACATCTACTTTGCCTTTGAGTAATTGCATGTCCGTTAAGAGTGCGGTGTCGCCGGCGTGATAAAAACGTTCACCGGAACTGAAGTTGATCAAGATCCCCGCCGGAAGCGTCGTGAACGCCTCGGCACCCGGCAAATTCACCATACCCCCGTGTAACGCGGCCGTGAGCTTCACATAACCAAACGGATAATGAACCCCACCACCAATATGCTGCGGGCTAGCATTCAAGCCCTGACTTTCTAGGAAAGATGCGATCTCGAAAGTCGCGATGCACGTAGCACCGGTGCGCTCGGCCAATCCAATCAGGTCCGCCACGTGATCGTAATGCCCATGCGTGACTAGGATATAGTCGGCTTCAATGTCGTCTAGCGAACCCAAAAAGTGAGGGTTCTCACTGAAGAAAGGATCGATCACAAGCTTGCTATCCGCAGTATGGATAGACACGGTGGCGTGGCCGTGGAAAGTGAGCTGTGGCATATGAGTGAGTGTTTTAGGTCTAACCCTTGTGGCCCAGGATCAGTGACGCCCTTCGATGGGGGCCGCTCATCCAGAACCGTGTGATGGCTAGGAAACTTGTTTGACTATGCAATGAAAAACCGAATTGAGGTCCTGTGACTGCACCCATGGCTCAGCCCCTCAACTGACCTCAGCATACATTTCAATTGGCGGACAGGCGCAGACAAGATTCCTGTCGCCGTATGCGTTGTCCACTCGACGCACCGTAGGCCAAAACTTGGTTTCACGCGTCCAGGGAGCTGGATATGCAGCCTGCTCTCGCGTGTATTCGTGAGACCACTCACTCGCAGTCACCATACTAGCGGTATGCGGAGCATTTTTGAGTGCGTTGTCCTCGCGATCAGCGATCCCCAGCTCTACTTGCTCAATCTCTGCCCTAATTGAAATCAAGGCATCACACAGACGATCAAGCTCCGCTTTCGACTCTGACTCAGTCGGCTCGATCATCAGTGTACCTGCAACCGGGAACGATACCGTAGGAGCGTGGAAACCATAATCAATCAGGCGCTTCGCGACATCTTCTTCGGTAATACCTGTCGCCTTCTTCATCGGCCTCACATCGATGATGAACTCATGCGCCACTAGGCCAAGGTTACCCCGGTACAGCACGTCGTAATGCTGCTCAAGGCGCCTAGCCATGTAATTGGCGTTGAGAATCGCTATTTCGGACGCACGGCGGACCCCAGCTCGGCCAAGCATTGCTATATAAGCCCAAGAAATGATCAGTATGCTCGCACTACCCCATGGCGCCGCCGACACTGCGGTGATCGGCTTGTCGCCACCCGTATTATGCACGACGTGCCCGGGAAGGAAGGGCGCAAGCTTGTCTGTCACGCAGATGGGCCCCATCCCCGGCCCACCGCCTCCATGCGGTATGGCGAACGTCTTGTGAAGGTTGATGTGGCACACATCGGCACCATAGTCGCCAGGACGTGCCAGCCCGACCTGAGCATTCAGATTGGCCCCGTCTAAATAGACAAGGCCACCATGCTCATGAATGATCGAGCAAGCTTCCACGATCCCCTCCTCGAAAACACCATGTGTCGATGGATACGTGACCATGAATGCGGCGAGGTTCTCCGAATGATCACTAGCCTTCTTGCTCAAATCCTCGAGGTCTATTTGGCCATCGTCAGTACTTTTAACTACAACAACTTTCATTCCGGCCATAACCGCACTCGCCGGGTTGGTACCGTGCGCTGAAGCTGGAATCAGGCACACATTTCGGTGGTGATCCTGACGATCCTCGTGGTAGGCCCGAATGACGAGAAGACCAGCGTATTCACCCTGAGCACCAGAGTTTGGCTGAAGTGAAGTGGCTGAAAACCCGGTGATCTCTGCCAGCCACCGCTCAAGTTCGCTGAAAATGATTTTGTACCCTTCGACCTGATCTTCAGGAGCAAAAGGATGAAGCTTACCGGCCTCGGGAGACGTTACCCCGGCCATCTGCGAGGTCGCATTTAGTTTCATCGTGCATGACCCGAGCGGGATCATACTCGTATTCAGCGAGAGGTCCTTGGACTCGAGTTTATGCAGATACCTCAGCATCTCGGTTTCGGAATGATATTTGTTGAAGACCTCGTGCTCGAGATACGGTGATGCCCGATCAGCCCAAACGGGAAGCACCGGCACACTCTCCTGCTCCGCCAGGGAGCGTGCATCGAAATCCGGCTCGCTGCCTTTATTGAAAATCGAAAACAGGTCGTCGAGATCGTCCGGGCGTGTGACTTCGTCCAGTGCGATACCAACCGTACCGTCACCAAAACTCCGGAGATTGATCCCCTTTCCTAGCGCCAGGCCGAGGACCTCACTCACGTCCCCTGATGGTCGAACACGAATCGTGTCGAAAAAGTCACCCGTGAGAACCTCGTGCCCCAGCATCCCGAGCCCGGCGGCAAGCACGCCAGCCTGATCCCGAATCCTATCTGCGATACGCTTCAGGCCATCGGGCCCGTGATACACGGCGTATGCTCCTGCCATAATAGCCAGAAGTACCTGAGCGGTGCAGATGTTTGACGTGGCCTTGTCCCGGCGTATGTGCTGCTCTCTGGTCTGTAACGCCATCCTCAAGGCCGGGTTGCCATCCGCATCCACAGAGACACCGATAATACGCCCCGGAAGCTTACGCTTGAATGCATCTTGTGCAGACATGAAAGCGGCGTGCGGACCCCCAAAGCCCATCGGCACCCCGAAGCGCTGTGAGTTACCGACCACGATGTCCGCACCCCATTCACCAGGTGGTGTGATAAGGGTCAGCGCCATCAGATCAGCAGCAACCACAACAGTCGAGCCAACCGCGTGAGCCTTGGCCGCAAAGTCCCGATAATCAAGAATACTACCGTCTGTAGCCGGATACTGGAGAAGCACGCCGAACACGTCTTCGGTCAACTCGAACGAAGAGTGATCACCAACCTCCACGTCGATACCTAGCGGCCAAGCTCGTGTTTTAATCACATCAATCGTCTGGGGGTGACAAAGCTCAGAGACGAAGAACTTGTTCGCACTCCCTTTTGAGGCGCCCTGGGCGAGATGCATAGCTTCCGCAGCAGCCGTGCCTTCATCGAGAAGTGAGGCATTAGCGATCGGAAGACCGGTGAGATCAATCACCATGGTCTGGAAATTAAGGAGCGCCTGCAGTCGCCCTTGAGCAATTTCTGCTTGATATGGCGTGTACTGCGTGTACCAGCCTGGATTCTCCATAATATTTCGAAGAATCACACCCGGCGTATGTGTATCTGAGTAGCCCATCCCAAGAAACGATCTGTGCACTTGGTTCTTCGAGAGAGTGCTTTTGAGCCTGTCAAGAAAATCCGCTTCAGCGAGCGGAGCAGGCAGAGCCAGAGTGTCGCGGAAATGGATAGACCCTGGGACAACATCTTCTACCAGGGCTTCCACAGACTTGTACTCGAGCGCTTGAAGCATAGCCTCGACGCCTCGCGAACTAGGACCTAGGTGGCGAGACTCGAAGTCTGGAGCGGGATCTATGCGGTTCATGGTCTCTTATCACGTCAGAGGGCCGCGATTGCCAAAAGCAAATCGCGGCCCAGACTCTAATTTTTGGAGCACAGCTTTGGGCTAGCCGATGTGCTCCTCATAGCCATCGGCACTGAGGAGTGAGGATACCTCACTGGGGTCAGCAAGTTTCAACTTAATCATCCACCCAGCGCCATAGGGATCTGAGTTCACGATTGACGGGTCATCATCAAGTTCGTCATTGACCGCAACGATTTCGCCTTCGAGTGGGCAATACAGATCTGACACAGCCTTAACTGCCTCGATCGTACCGAATACATCCATCTGCCCAAAATGGGTTCCACCGTCAGGGAGCTCAACAAAAACCACGTCTCCTAACTCACCCTGGGCGTAATCCGTGATTCCCACAGCGTAAACGCCATCCTCATTCGTCGCCTTGAGGTACTCGTGCTCTTCAGTGTAATAGAGGTCTACTGGGATGTCGGACATCATTGTCTCCGCAGGGTTTTCTGGCCTTCGGACCTCAGGATACGGGGTTTTGTCTTCAGGTCAAGATCCCTCGTTTGAGCCGATCGAAACCACATGCTAAAGCTGTCCCTTCGAACTCTTGAAGGTAAAAACCAAGCGCCTAGGGAGTACGGTGGTCGCAACGGCATGACCTAGTGCGGCTTTCAAAGAGAAAAGTAAGTGACATCTGTTTCGCCAAGCTGCGATCGATTGGCTAAGCATCCCTCCAACAGAGGTAAGCGGGACCACTCCACTCTCTCAACTCACTCTAGTAGATTTCCGGCCCTGAAGTTGCCGAGCGAACTACCTACGTTGGACAAGAAAAATGAACACGCTGCCGACCGACACGCGGCCCGCACTCTCAATCCTGACCGAACAAGAGCGAATGTTTCAAGAAGCTGTTCGAGACTTCGCCGACGCTGAGATCGCACCAAGAGTCATGAAGATGGACGAGGCGGCACAGATGGACGCCTCGCTCCTTCCCCAGCTCTTCGAGATGGGGATCATGGGCATTGAGATCCCGGAAGAGTTCGGTGGTACAGGTGCGGACTTTTTTACGTCGGTCTTGATTGTCGAGGCGCTTTCACGTGTCGACCCATCGGTCGCCACATTAGTCGACGTTCAGAACACTCTCGTCATCAATGCTCTGCTCCGCTGGGGAAGTGATGAGCTCAAGGCTCACTATCTCCCCCAACTGGCCTCTGATAAAATAGGCGCCTACGCTCTTTCCGAGGCTGGTAGCGGGTCAGATGCTTTCGCCCTCACGTGTCGGGCTACCGAAGACGGGGACGACTGGGTGATCGAGGGGCATAAGCTCTGGATCACAAACGGCAGCGAAGCCGAACTCTTCATCGTGTTCGCTACGGTCGACCCGAGTGCCGGCTATAAAGGGATCACAGCCTTCGTGATCGAAAAAGATTCTGATGGTTTCTCTATAGGAAAAAAAGAGGACAAGCTGGGGATCCGAGCATCATCGACGACGGAACTGATCTTTAACAAGGTCCGCGTTCCAGCGCGGAACGTGCTCGGTGAGGTGGGGAAAGGCTACAGGACCGCCATAGAGACCTTGAACGAAGGCCGGATCGGTATTGGAGCGCAGATGCTGGGGCTAGCTCAAGGGGCGCTGGACCATACTTTGCGCTACACGCAAGAGCGTGAGCAGTTCGGACGCTCAATAAGCTCGTTTCAAGGGGTACAGTTTCAACTCGCCGAAATGGCTACGGAAATCGAAGCCGCCCGCCTTATGGTGTACAATGCAGCGCGCCTAAAGGACGCAGGGCAGCCGTTCCTAACACAAGCTGCGATGGCTAAGCTCTACGCTTCGGAGATGGCACAGAGGGTGGCGTCGATGTGCGTAGACCTCCATGGTGGGTATGGCTTCACTAAAGAGTATCCCGTTGAAAAGCTCTACAGAGACGCAAAGATCGGGACCATCTATGAGGGCACATCGAACATGCAGAAACAAACTATCGCAAAGGCACTGATGCGATGAACAGCATCCTAATCGGGTTAGGACTCATCACCTTCGGCGTGTGGGAAGCGGTTCTGGTATTTGGCATCCTAATGCTTCTCTTCGGAGCCAAGAAACTGCCAAGTCTCGCACGTGGCTTAGGGAGTGGGATAAGAAACTTTAAGGGTGAACTTCAGGCACCGTCCGAGGATCGAGACGACGAGCCACACGACGCCTGATAAAATGACGGGACGGCTGTCTAGAATTTCAATCGTCCTGGATCACCCGAAAGATGTCGTCAACGTAGCTGGCGTCATTAGGGTGATGAAGAACTTTGGGCTCTCTGACCTCCGTCTCGTCAATCCAGACGAGTTTGACCCGTATCGCCTAGAAGGAATCGCCCATCGCTCTCGGGACCTGATCGACTC
>DLTN01000087.1:36165-53055 GCA_002500925.1 Gemmatimonadales bacterium UBA7835
ACAGCGCGTGCCCGGACAGAAGGTCGGAGTTACGCCACAGCTGGCGAGGTTGCCCCGGTCATCGCAGAGCGTTCGGTAGAGGGGAGGGTCGCGATTTTGTTCGGTCGCGAAGACCGTGGACTTACTAATGAAGACCTTGATCGATGCCATGCTGTATCAATCATACCCACTGACCCAGGGTACTCGAGTCTCAATCTGGCTCAAGCAGCTCTGGTGCTGGCGTACGAAGTGTTTCTCGCTATCGACGGGGCTGGCATGGAGATGCCGAAAGGGCGGCGTGCAACCAGGCCTCCCACTTCCCAAGAGTTGGAAGAAACCTTCAGCGCCATCGAGGATGGCCTGTTTGCCATTGATTTCTATAAAGCGCGGAAGCCTGAAGCGGTCATGCGCACGTTACGAACTGTCATTTCTCGCGCAGAACCAGATCTGCGAGAAGCCAGACTCCTCGCTGCGCTGGGTTATGAAATCAAAAACTACATGGACAGGAAGGGTGTCCCTAGCTCAGAAAAGCCAGACTAGAGCCGGGACCGAAACCGCCCATCCTCCGTTTTGATTTGGGGTGGTCATGATACTGATTGGCTCCAACAGAGAATATTAGGCCTAGCTAAAACCAACCTCTGTCACCTGGTGCAGGTGGATCTTGAAGATCACAATCGATCCAGCCGGAACTATGACAGCCCCCTGTTGATTAAGGTGAGGAAGTCTACCGTACGCGCGATGAGGAGGGATAACAGCAAGTCGCTGCTCGCCGGGTAACATCCCTAGCAAGGCATCCTCAAGGCCACGGATCGTCGATGTGGCTCCTAGAAACAGCTGTTCGTCGCGGGACGTCCACCTCGTTCCGTCCGCAAGCCAACCTTCGATCCCGATGACCACCACTCTTCCTATAGCGGCTTCTAGTGCGTATGGGTCGCCCCCTGAGAGAGTCTGAATGTATACGCCGCTCTGCAACTTAGTCATCGCAGTCAGGTCAATGCGCAGGTTTGACGCGAACTGCGTCTCTTCAATAACCTGCATTACGACTTCGACTTCGTCGGGCTCAGTAATGCTTTCGCTGCAGCCAAAAAGGGCAACACCGAGCGAAAGCACGGTGGCTGCAAGTCTCATTTAGTTCCCGCAATCCGGGTTTGGCCCAATCTGGTCTAGCCTGCAAAGCTCGACGTTGAATACCAGTACGGATCCAGCTGGTATGTTGGGTTGGTCTGCGTCCCCATAACCAAGCCCTGGAGGAATGATTATCCATCTCTCGCCACCAGCACGCATGCCAAACACACCTATCATGAATCCAGCGATGGTACCCCCACTGCCTACGACGAAGGGAAAGGTCCCGCTACCGAACGACGAGCCATCCGCGAGATAGCCGGTGTACTCGACCACAGCGGTCTGGCCATCCGCCGTGAGATCCCCTGATCCAATTACATCGTCTTTCACGTAGACCCCACTGCCGAGCCGTGTGAAATCCGAGAGCACTATGCCCAAGCTAGAGTCGAACGTCAGCTCCTCAATAACCTGGAAAGGGTCATCACAGGCTGAAATTGCGAGTGCCGACAGCGCTACTACAGTGCTGCGAATCAGGCGATTCTTATTCATAGACAGTTAGGGAGGGTGGATCAGATGTCGCAGTGAAAATCAGAACTCTTCAGAGCGGAGTTCAGCGAAGCCCTGTGTTCATACAGTAAAACGACATGACTGTTCATGTAGCAACACCTCTAAACAGTTCTCCAAGATGTCGTGTCGCCCCTCAGCCTCCCACCACACCAGCAGAGTCATGCATATCCACCGGAAGCTCCGCCTCTAGCGACTCCGGGTCCTGCATTGGCTGCCAGACCTGAATGACGGGAAAAGTAGATAGAAACCAGCGGACAGAGCCCAGATACAAACCCAAAAACATCAGGCCTACAAGCGGCTGCCATACGGTAATGATTGGATCACCAGCATGGTGTAACGAAGGTGCGACCATGCCATACCGTTCGAGCCACAACCCTAGCATGATGATCGAGGCAAAGAAGCCGTAAATTCGCGGGACCATCTTCGGCTTACGCCCAATCAGACCGACGAACGGAATGAGGAAGCACAAGCACACGACCAAAGTCGAGTACCCACCCCAGACCTCTCCCGATCGCCGTACGATCCACGCCTGCTCCCACGGAAGCTTACCGTACCAGATCACGATGTACTGAGAAAAGAACAGGTAGCCCCAGAACACAGTGAAGGCGAAGGTCAGCTTGCCGAGATCGTGACGCTGCTGCAAGCCAATGTGATTCGCGAAATCCTTGTGCTTTCCTCGCAGGTAGATGCTCCAGAGACCGGTCACAGTGACACCACCCCAAAAGGCGCCCATGAAATACCATGGCCCAAACATCGTGCTGAACCAGTGTGGTTCGAGCGACATGGCCCAATCATAAGAGAAGATCGTCATAACGAAGGCATAGAGCATGACGATCGCTGGACCCAGTGTAGTCATTCTTTGATAGCTCGATACCTCTTCCTGCTCCTGCCCCATCCAACCCTGCGTTAGCCTACCTCTCCACGCCGATCGATTTTCGTCGTCAGCCTCCGCACCCTTTGTGAAACCCATGTCAGGCCTTAGCGCGAGATAGACGAAGTATGTGCCCATGCCGAAAAGCAACAACGCTCCCACGACATTCCTAGTGATAAGAAATGGCATGTTCAGATAGGCCTGCTTCTTCTGGACGATGTAGTCCGTCGCCATCATATCAATCCACGGGAAATAATCTGCCCCGAGAGTGAGCATGGGCAAAAGCGTTACAAATGCGATCGGGAGAAACGCCGCTCCGGACTGGCTAACACGTCGAACCGACCAATTCCACTTCGCTTTTACTATCCAAGTGGCAATGGCAAACATCACCGAACCCATCGCGATGCTGGAGAAGAACATCCAATTGGTGACGTAGCTTATCCAAGCTGAGTGTGCGTCCTGATTCAGCCCCAACACAAAGGCGAGAAAGCCCACGACGACCATCGCGCCAGCTACCACGTTCATTCTCTTGTCCCGCGGCAGATAACGTACGGGCACATCGGAGGGAATATGGTGATGCATTATTCCGCCCCTCCATCCGTATCCTCTGGAGCAGGAGAATCGGCCTCAATGATGCGTGTTCCAGCCTGGACCTGAAGTTGACGGACGTAATTCACGATATGCCAGCGATCAAAATGGGTAATGCGGCCTCCGTACTCGGGCATGAGCCCCCGGCCGACCCGGATCATCGCGTATATGTATTGGTCGGAATAGGAAGACACCTGTTCGCCAGAAAGATTGTAAGCAGGCAATAACGGATGCTTATCGGCAATGTAGGCATTGGCGCCGACTCCGTCCGGACCATGACAAACGACACAGAACCTTAGGTAAAGCTCCTCACCCCTTTCTAACGAACCTTCACTACTGGGGTCCGTAGGATTCACAAGACCCTGGATGGCAGCTCCACCCACGCCCGGAATACCAAGATCGAACTGTGTGAAGTACGGGATCGCCACACCCTCAGGTTGACCAAGATTCACAACTCCATCCGCAGTCGGAAAGTTGCCCGCTGCGAACGCCACTGAGCCTTCGGCTGGCGGCATAGGATGCTCATAAGGATCAAACGAACGTGAATCACGCATTGAACGACCAAAAATAGCTACCATGCCATCGTCGAGTGGCTTGCAGCCGACCAGGGTCGTTATCGCCAAGACGGCGATCAGTGGTCTAGCGAAACGTTCAAGGCCAAACTGACGCTTCCCGTCGAGTCCTAAACGATCACGCATCAGCCTCACCCTCCCTGAGCTCTATAGGCTCCTCTGCATTCATGATCGCCCTCGCCTCCTCAAGACGACTCGCATCCGCCTCCACATAGACGCCATAGCGGCCAGCAGTGAACTCGGGATCATATACAACAGCCGGCTTCACATTGGGCAATTTGCTGAGAATAAAGAGGCCGATAACAGTCGCCAGTGCACCAAAAAGAACGGACATCTCAAACACAATCGGGATGAACGCCGGAATTGATATAATCGGCTTGCCTCCAACTACAAGCGGCCATTCAACAGACGTCCAGCTGGTAAAAGCGAACGCCGTGGCCGTGCCCGTCAAAGCGCCGACGAGCGTCCACACCCGGACTGGGCTTTGGCCGTAACCCAGAGCATGTTCAATGTGATGTTCCGGGTATGGAGCGTAAGCCTTAATCTCGTCGAAACCGGCCTTCTTGAGATTTTCGATCGCATCGACGGTCGAATCAAGGTACTCGTAGGACGCGAGGATTCCCTGAGCACTCATTGATGGGCCTCCGCGACCTCAGGTGATCTCTTTTTGCGCATCGGCGGAGGCAATACCTCCTTGAGCTCCTGAATAGCGATCGGAGGCAAGAGCCTAGTGAAGAGCAGGAACCAGAACCCGAACCAGAAGAATGAACCGACCATGATCGACATCTCTATGACCGACGGCCTGTAAATCCCCCACGCAAAAGGCTCGTACTCATTATGCAACGAGGTTACGACGATCACATAGCGCTCGAACCACATACCAATGTTGATGAAGATCGAGATCACGAACAGCGCCGGGATCGAATGACGAATCCTTTTAAACCAAAGCATAATCGGGACGAAGCCATTGCATACCAGCATGGTCCAGGTCGCCCACCAGTATGTACCAAACAGGCGGTTCCAGAAGGCATGACGCTCAGGATCTTCTCCGGAATACCAAGCCAGGAAAAACTCCGACAGATACGCGTAAAGAACGATTAGCGAAGTGAAAAGGCAGAGCTTCGCCATCGCGTCGAAATGCTTAGTCGTCAGATAAGCTTCAAGACCGAATATCTTGCGTAACGGGACCACCAACGTGATCACCATCGCTACACCTGAGAAGATCGCACCGGCCACGAAATAGGGCGCGAAGATTGTCGCATGCCAGCCTGGGACAATGGACATCGCAAAGTCCCAAGAAACGACAGAGTGCACCGAGAGCACTAGTGGTGTAGCCAAAGCGGCGAGAAAGATGTAGGCCTTCCCAAAATGGTGCCACTGACGATCCGTTCCCTGCCAACCTAGGGAAATCACGCTGTAAAGCTTCCGGCGCAGACCAGTTGCGCGATCCCGTGCTGCCGCAACGTCGGGGATCGTTCCTAAGTAAAAGAACACCGCTGAGACCGTAAAGTAGGTTGTGACTGCAAATACGTCCCACACAAGCGGCGACTTGAAGTTCGGCCAAAGAAACCGCGAATTTGGATAGGGGATCAACCAGTACGCATGCCATACTCGACCCACGTGAATGAGAGGGAAGAGTCCCGCCGTCATGACCGCAAACACCGTCATTGCTTCTGCGGCGCGATATATCGACTGCCTCCAAGGCGCCCGAAACAGGAAAAGGATCGCTGAAATCAGCGTCCCCGAGTGGGCAATCCCGACCCAGAACACAAAGGTCGTGATATAGACACCCCAGCCCACAGGAGACATCAGCCCACTTACACCAATACCCTTGTATATCTGCCAAAACCAAGCGCTTAGAAAAAGGCCCACGCCGGCGATGCACATGCCGAAGAGCATCCACCATCCTTTACCAGGGACAGTGAGCATCTTGAGCACATCACGGTTTACGTCATCAAGCCGATGGACATCCGGATGAGTTAACGCTCCCCGCTCAGTCGTTCCAATAGCCATAATCAGTGACCCCCCGAGACTTCATGGAAGGTGACCTTCTTCAAGTAATTCACCGCGGGCTGTGTGTTGATGAGCTCGTCGAGCACCTTGTATGTCCGCTCGCTCTCTAGGATCTGTGAGACCTTCGAATCCGGATCGCGCAGATTACCAAAAACTATCGCCTCAGCCGCGCAGCTTTGCTGGCAAGCAGGAACGATTTCACCGTCGCGGACATCCCGACCTTCTTCTAGGGCCGCACGATTCTCTGCGTCCTTGATACGCTGCATGCAGAAGGAACACTTCTCCATGATCCCATTGGTTCGAACGGTTACATCCGGATTCCACTGCCAATTCATCGGCTCTGGGACGTTCTCGTCGGTATAGCGGTACCAGTTGTACACCCGGACCTTGTACGGGCAGTTGTTGGCACAGTAACGGGTACCGACGCAACGATTATATATCTGCGCGTTCACGCCCTCTGGTGTGTGATACGTTGCGTAAACAGGACATACCGGTTCACACGGTGCATTACCGCAATGCTGGCAAAGCATCGGCAGGAATCGCACATCCAAATGACTGGCATGTGAAGCGTCGACGTGCTCGTAGTAGCGCTCGATGCGCATCCACGTCATGTCTCTACCCATGACGACCTGATCCTCGCCGACCCACGGAACGTTGTTTTCCGAGTGACAGGCCACCACACAGGCACTGCAACCAGTGCACTTGTCGAGATCGATCGCCATTCCCCAGCGGGGACCCTCGTGAGCGTTCGCATAGAGACCGTGATCTGCACCGGGGAGCGGGTAGGCCGTAGACGCGCCATCCTGCGCCGGAACCGGCTGAACGCCGCCATAGCCCTGCAACTCCATCAACTCTCCGTGATGCGCCCCATCGTCGGCATGACCGTCTTCGGAGTGCCCCAGGTCGAGGAAAGCCACAGCTGGTGCGATCGGGCGATCTCTCTGGTCGCTCGACCCTTCGATTGTCGCCATGCGACGACGCTCGCCAGTCGGTGTCACTGAGACCATGGTTCCCACGGTGACGAACCCACCGGACAACGGCTCGGCAACCGACGGAAGCAAGTCCATCGCATTGACTCCCGCACCAGTCGCCCATCGACCCATCTCAGTGTGGCCGCTCCCCATTGCCAAGGCGACCGCGTCTTCACGAATGCCAGGATAGACCCATACGGGGACGTCCACCGCGCCGTGGTCAGAGACCACTGTGACGATATCGCCTTCTCGGACTCCTCTTGCTTCAGCCGTAGCTGGATTCATCTCGAGCCAAGAGTGCCAAGTAATCTTGGAGACCGGATCAGGCAATTCGAGCATCCAGGGCGAGTTTGAGTACTCTCCACCACGGAATCGCGGTGAAGGGTGAACGATTAAAGTCAAATCGCCAGGGCCATCGAACGAAGGTCCGTCAAAAGTCAGTGCTCGATCCGGAACGCGAAGTTCTGGCACCTGAGTATCGCCTCCTCCCCCCATCATACCCATGCCGAACATGCCCGTACGAAGGTGCTCTCTCCATACCTGTTCGAACCCGGTCGGATCATCGGCGTGCATCGCCTGATGCGGAGCCCGCAGATATTCGTAGAACGTTGAAGCCCCTATACCAGTGCCTAGGTGGGACGCAACTGCAAGCAGCACGTCTCCCGCCTGCTTTGAATCGAAATGCGGAACCGGCTGCATCACGGGCTGCTGCACCGTATGCACCCCCTTACGAGGCATGGCGTCACCCCACGACTCAAGGAAGTGACGGTCTGGCATAATCAAGTCTGCCATTGCGGCCGTCTCATCCATAGCCGAGGCAAACGAAACCTTGAAGGGTATCTGATCAAATGCCTCACTGAAGCCGGAACCCTCTGGTAGCGAGTAGGCCGGGTTGGCTCCGTGCACGAACGCTACACCAAACTGACCGCTAGCCATCTCGCTGATCGCCTTCAACATGTCTGAGAAAGGCGACGAGGCTGCGACTGACCCGCCACCAACGTGAACAGTCGTACCGACTGCGCCCGCTACGTGATTCAAAACAAGAGCCGCGAGATTTGCCGCGGTAGAGTTGCGGTGATGACCGCCAACACCGGGACCCATCGCAAGCGGGCGTTCAGCAGCACTAAAGCGGTCTGCGAGGTCACGAAGCGAGTCTTCGTCTATCCCCGAGGCAGCCGCGGCATCTCCGATACTGTAAGCCTGTAAAAGGTTAGCGTAGGGGCCGGAGTGGTCACTACCCGCGATATGAGCGGCCATAGCCAAAGCCACAACCGCTTCGGATCCGGATTTAATGGGCAGCCATTCATCTGCATTGAGACCAGTTGTAGAGAGCCGTGGACCTAGATATGCGAAAGTGCCCTTCGAGTGTTCCCCCTCATCTACCGAATGCATCCGGGACAGCCCTCGGTCATCCGCTACCGATCCGTCGTCTACAAAGTCGTTGCTAAAAGAAAGCAGGAAGTCTGATGCCTCAATGTCATAACGCGGTAGTTCATTTACTCCGTACGCGAGCCGGGTAGCCTCGCGGAGCGGTGCATCCGAGACAGCATGGTACTCAACCCGCGACCCGTTCACTCCTTCCAAAAACTCATCTACCAGACGACTCATCGCCGGACCCATGTGTCCACCAATGAACATCACATCGCGACCAGCAGCAGTATTTTGGCCGATCTTGGCGGCAAGCAGGCGTTCAGCTTCATCCCACGACCCCTGCCGGAACCGGTCGCCTTCGCGGATCATTGGGCCGGCGAAGCGATCAGGATTATACAGGTGCTGCAAGGAAGCATGGCCCTGGAGGCAAACACCACCCTGCGAAATCGGATGATCCGGGTTGCCTTCAATCTTGACCGCACGACCCTCACGTGTCCTAACCCACAAGCCGCAACCGTGAGCACAACCACAGGTGGTAGCATACCACGTGGCAACACCCGGTGTGATCTCTTCCGGCTGAACCACATAAGGGAGAAGCTTTTCCACCTCGCTCGGTCCGCACCCCGTCATGGTCGCACCGGCACTAGACGCGCCTAGAACCTTAAGGAAGTCGCGACGCTTAATACCATCAGTCATTAGTGTACGACTCTCTTAATAGTGGCAGACGGCGCAGTCGACCGAGGCTTCCTCGATCGGACTCCCGTCCGTGGCGGTGAGGCCTTCCGGCGGGTTGCGATGACAGTCAATGCACCAACCCATATTGTCACCACCCCAAGCTGGGTCACGCTCATTAAGAACACCGTAGGTTTGGACCTCTCCGTGGCAGGTCTGGCACTCTAGGCCCACAGTCACATGGCGCATATGGGGGAAATGTGCGTGATCCGAGATCTTGTAAATCCGATTCCAAGGAATCGGTTCACCGTGATCCACGTAGTCTTGAATCTTCGCGATCTCTTGCTGCTGCTCCGGCGTCGAGCCCTGCACCACTTGGTGGCACCCCCAGCACATTGACACTGGGGGAATCCCCGCATCTACAGAGCGCTCTGCCGAGAAGTGACAAAACTGGCAATCCATCCGGTTTTGTCCTGCCTCGCTTCCCGCATGCTGATTGTGGGGGAATGCGATCGGTTGACCCGAGGCGGAAGCAGCATCCTCACCCTCGCCGCCGCCGCCTTGGACAAATGCAACGCCCGCCAGCATTAGGACGCCGGCTAGTCCGCCGATCAACCAGTTTGTTTTCATGTCGGAAGCGCTGCTCCTGCGTGCATCAAGACGCCTTTCGAAATCAGGCGTAGGGTAGGGTTTCGCCCCGTCACACAAGGCTTGTGACGAACGGAACGAGCCCCTAGAAACGGCCTCAAGCTACCGGAAATCGCGGCAACTGGTCAAGGCAGAACGCACCCGATTACCGAACTCTTCGAAGTGCTTGAGGGTTATCCTGCCTCGGCTTCGCCCTATGTGTGTTTCGTCAAACGCAACAGCAGCAACACCCCCCAAGGATCCCCAACCCTATCATGAACTCCTCTATCACCTGAGTTATCGGCGCGAGGACATATACGGTTCGTCGACGTTTCGTTTATGGGTAATACTACCCTGTCAGATTTACTAACTGAGGCACCACATCTCGGATTTAGCAAAACATCGGCCAGCTCGGATTTCACTTAAAGTCGCCGGAAGTGTTCCCTCCGGGGCAAGCTTGTTGGATTCGTTCTCAAATCAATTAGCGTGACACCGCTGGCGATGAGACTCGCTATAGACGCCCGAGAGATAAGCGCCGGAAGCACCCCTCGCTGTACTCAGACCCTCGATGTGCATAAAGTGATTAGTATGACCCTGACCCCTTCAAATCCTCGGCACGGCGTGCACGTCGCGACAATCGCCCATCAAGGCTCCATATGGGACGTCTACCTCGACCTTGAGGGACATGTGCACCCGGCAAAAGCACATAGAGCCAGTCTCCGGTTTGAACCACCAACAGGATCGGAGAAGCAGCGTTCGGCCTCTACCACGGTGCTCATCATCGAGGACAGTTACGAAGAAGCGGTCGCGAAGGCTCGAAGCTTCGACGACCGACAACTGCAGGGCCTGCTGCGATCAGCACTGCCGGACGCCGAATCAGAGCGCTAAGCCTCTTTAACCCATCTCCAAAGTTCCGGGAGCGTCGGTCTCTTGCCCGACATCAGAATCCCAACTTTGTATATCCGACCAGCAATCCAAGCGATGACCCAAACCATGAGGGCCATCAAGATGAAGGAGAGTAGTACCTGCCAAGAGGGAACCCCTCCACCGGCGACTCGAGCCCACATTAAAATCGGTGAGAAAAGCGGGAACAGCGATAACCATACCGCCATGGGCGTGTTCGGCTCCTGAATCACCGGCATAACCATTAATATGGGAACAATTAACAGCATGATCATCGGGAACTGCGCCTGCTGGGCTTCCTCATCCGTGTTGCACATGGCGCCTACAGCTGCGTAAAGCCCTGAATACATGAGGAAGCCGAACAGAAAGAAGCCTAGAAAAAGAATCACCAGACTGATTCCGGGCACTATTTCACCAATGCTACTCAGGTTCGTTAACTCTGGGCGTGCTGCAATGATCATCGGAATTCCACCGGCAATAAGCGCGGCGGCGGCACTAATCCATATTGCCATCTGGGTTAAACTGACCGCGCAGACACCCACGATCTTCCCGAGCATCAGTTCCCATGGCCGCATCGCTGATATAATTACCTCGACGATACGGCTGGTCTTCTCCTCCAGCGTTGCCCGCATGACCGCTACAGCGTATAGCAGGATAGTCATGTAAAGAAAGAAGGAGCCAATATAAGCTAGGCCAAATCCTACCTCGGTGATGTCTGATCCTGCCTCCGAGATGACCTCTATCTCCAGTGCACCCCCACCCATCAGCCCTTCGGCGTCCACCCCTCGCTGCTCGAGCTGATACTCAAGAGCTGTCCTAGTGATGGACGTTTGGACGGTCACCCTGCGCAACCCGCTCGGTACATCCATCGAATAATAGATCGCCTCACCGGTCTCGAGCGTAAGCTCGTCGACCATAATGAAGCCGCCGAGGTCACCCCCATTAGCTCGCTCCCGCAGCTCAGTCACAACGTCGGCGTGCCAGCGAACTTCTTCGACTTCGAAGCCCCCATTTTCTAGACGAGGTACTAGGCGCTCCGAGAGCACTCCTGTCCCGTCCACGATTGCCAGCCTGAACTCGTCTCGTTCACCCTGGATTGCCAACCAAGCCGGAAGGACAGTGACCGCTGCCATGAGAAGTGGGCCAGCCACTGTGGCTGCTATGAACCATTTGGACCGAACCCGCTGGAGGTATTCGCGCCGAATGACGGCAATCACGTTATGCCACATCTATGCGGTCCCGAAGTGAGTAAGCCCGTCAGCGGAAGCTGATCGTGGACCGTCAGCCATTCCTGCACCCCCAACCAAGCCCTCACCCGCATGGCGGACAAAAATTTCATGCAGGCGAGGCTCGATGAGATCGAAACGCAGTATCCTCGCCCCAGAAGCAACCGCCCGATTCAAAATGTGCTGATGATCCTGCCCATCCTTCAGAATGAGATGCAAGCTGCCTTCTTTTCTCTCAATCCGGTCTATTTCTGGGCCCTGGATCCAAGTATCCGGACCCTCAAATTCAACCGCTACAATACCTCGCCTTTCCGCCGCCTTAATCTCTTTTAAATCGCCATCGAGCACTTTTCTGGATTTAGAGATAAGACATACCCGCTCACACAGACGCTCAGCTTGGTCCATAAGGTGCGTTGAAAAAACGATCGTCGTCCCTCGCGCGTGATACTCCCGAACGATCTCCTCGAGCACGTCCTGATTGATCGGATCCAGACCCGAAAATGGCTCGTCGAGAATTAGCAGCTCTGGCTCATGGATTACCGTCCCAATGAACTGAATCTTCTGCTGCATACCCTTAGATAGATCCTCGACCTTCTTCTCAGCCCAGTCGGTCAAACCCATTCGGTCAAGCCAGTCGCCACCCCGGCGCCGTGCTTCGCCCCGCCTCAGTCCTCTGATCTCTCCAAGGAAGGTGATCAGCTCAAGGCACTTCATCTTCTTATAGACACCGCGCTCCTCGGGAAGGTATCCCACCTTCGCTCTCCTAACGACATCAGGGTCTTGCCCGAAGAGAGAGACCGAGCCCTCGTCCGGCCCGAGGATACCCATGATCATTCGAATGCTCGTCGTCTTCCCCGACCCATTCGGCCCCAACAAGCCGCAGATCACACCGCGCGGAACCTCGAAGTCAAAGGAGTCCACTGCCGTGTGTTCGCCAAACCTTTTAGTGACACCTTTGAGTCTCAGGGCAGGGCTGTCTTCGCTCATCTTTCTTGTTACTTGAGGGCTTTAGTGCAGCTAGTGTAAACGAAGTTGATTAAGGCGTTTATGTACAGGTGCAAGCCATATGTTCTCCGCGCCGTACAAAATCCTTGATAATTCACTTAGATTGACGCCCTCCCAGATTAAGATCACAGGAGTTCCGATGGCCATTTACCGTACTCTTTATTACGCAGACGTCAGTGTAGGTGTCGGTGGGCGTGTGACAATCCCGCAGGATATGCGGGACGATATGGGAATTGATAAAGGTGACGCGTTAACCGTCCGAGTAGAGGAGAACCCTCGAGGTGGACGTCAGATGGTCATATGGCGCACCGAGCAACAGCCCGGAGACGAAGACTGAGTTAGGTGTCTCATTGGACTTCGACCCATCCAACCAAGGCTCTTAAGGGCCCTTGTCCGTCATGAAGCCACCACGCTGGCGGGAAACTCATGCCATCGAAGGGCACGACCCGTGACGCCCCGGCGCGACCAAACAAAACGGCGAGGTCATTAACGCGATCTTCGGCCACCGCATACCCAACACTTTGAATGTGGCGACAAGCTTCCCCTAGCAGGGACGGCACATCCTCAAGGTTCTCCACGGTCCGGAGCCGCAAAGACCGTCCCGGAAGGAAGGGTAATTGGAGAAGATCCAGTTCAGAAACAACGGTCCAATTTTCTAAGCCTCCGTGCAGCATGCTCACAGAGCCGGCAGCCTGTTGAATCTCAATAGTGTCTCGGACCTGGCGAAGAACGACGCTCTCCTGATCAGCGAACTCCGGCTCTACATGTGACGGCCACTCCGAAGCGAGCCTCTCGAGAGACTCGGCAATAAAGTGCGCGAACGCTTCGACCTTCACGTCCCCATTCCGCTCCACGAAGAGTATCTGGGGACAGACACAGCCACGATTTTCGAACATGGCAACCGCGCGAGCGACTTGGTTGGCTAGATGCGTCATGCTGCCCTTGAGCTTCTCTCTGCCAACAATGCCGACTCCAAAGCGGTGATGGTACGCGATGAATCGACATGATGCTGGAACCATGCCTCGGACTGACAACACCGACTCGTCTGATCCGTAGACAACGACAGCGTCAGCGCCTGCAACCGCTTGCCTTGTTAGCTCGTGATCCTCTTCACCCGACCAATAACACACCGCAACCGCAGACCCAAGCTCGGTATCAGCGTCACGAAGTGCCTCGGCAAAGAGCCGAGTTAAAACTACGTCTCCAGCTCCAGGTTTTATAAGAGTTGGGGCCTTCACTAGCAGGCTCCGAATAAGAGCATTCACTCCCACACCTGGAACGCTCCCGGACGAAATCTGGACGCAGAGTGTGGGGCCTACCGCCATAACACTAGGAACCGACAAAGACCTGTCATTACCCCTCTGCTGGTCCCTGACTAGACCATCCAGCAACGCTGGGTCAGCAAACTCGTTCTTGAGCAGCTTGGACAGAGACTCCCTTGTCCATCCTGCAGCCATTCCATCAAGAACGACCTCGGCAAGCTCACTAGAGAGCTTGGCCTCGGAGGGCAGCTTGTCCAAGGCCGTCCTCCTAAGCTGATCACCCGGATCAGAAAAACGTTCACCTACTCGGCCCAGCACATCAGCGATTTCCGTAACTGGTCGAGACAGGATCCCCGGCCTTGCTTGTTGCAGCACCACCTTCGTTTCACTGAGTTGCCCTAGCTCCGCATCACGATTCACACTCACAAGCGACCGCCACCAGCCATCAAGTCATCCATCGCGCGGGAACACCCCCGGGGCTCTGAACCGGGTACTCGCCCGAACACTGTCAGCCGGCCGTCTTCTAAGGCGCCTAAATCCTCGGTAAGGACGTGGCTCACTGAACCTAGATTGGCTAGATCAAAGAAAGAGATGATTCCCTGCTCACCTTCGGGCTTATCCTCGAGTGTAGCCGGATCAAGAACGCGAACACCGAGCCACGGCGGCGCTGCCAGTCTTCTCGCTGCTTTTATTCCTTCAGTCAGTACAGGCTCATACATCTGTGAGAGAAGTTCGGTCATACCGTACTCATTCACTATCATGTTCCTATCTATTCCGGTGCAATCGGTGATTGTCGAGTATAGCTCAGAACGTCCGATAGCCCGGCGAACTCCCTTGAATCCTCCTGTCACCATAGCCCGGGAATTAGCCGGAAGAGTAACACTCGGCTCATCACCTGCCTCTTTGAGGTGTAAGAAAGCGAGAGCCGTCCCAAGGACAAGAACTGGCGCCTCTTCCTCACTGGCGGCACGCAACACATCGAAGGCGTCTCTGGCCCATTCGCCATTCGCCTGGATTAGCCAATCTACTTCGTCCGCAAACGCGTCTACAGCCATACCAACCATCCAAGACAGGGAGGAGTGCGAGGCTGCGACCGGTGAGGGGATCAGCGAGATGACCCTGATTTTATTGACGTCGGGCAAGAGAGCCTGCCTGAACGGTTCATGAAACGCCGCCCGGTATAGACTTTCGCGTGGCACAAAGTGGCACCCCCTGCGCTCTGAACCAAGCGTAGTTCCACTCGTGTAAAATGCTGCGTCTGGCTTTCGAGAAATACTGGTATAGGGCGACGATACTAGGTCGAAGTATTTGAATGCCGTGGTCGGAACCGCAGGAATCTCACGCCAATCAGACACCGACGACGGCGTAACGCCGCGTCGCTCGCAAAAAGAGCGGTAAGGGTCACATAGTTCGAACTGCCATCCGAAAACCTCTTGGGCAACTCCTTGAAAAGCTTTTTCTTTCCAGGGTTCCAACCCATCAACACCCCCTGACACACCCATTAAGCAGCCCTCTAGGCGCCCGGCGAGCAACTCCCATTCTTTCGACATACCAGAAAACTAGACTTGAGAGCCAACATCGACGACCTCAACGGTGTCATCGTGTTGCTGCACAATCATCTTATATAAATGGTCAAGAACCGGAGCCCCGCATGACTCGGCCTGTCCGTCATACAGGTTTCCTAACACTGCTAGTGGTCGGGATCTCTCTTCCAGCCACAATTGAGGCGCAAGAGCAATCAAGCGTTTCTGCAAGGACTAGTGATGAAGGTGTCCCCCTGCGGGCGTTCGAATTATCTGAAAACCTCGAAATCAACCTCGACGGACGGATAGACGAAGCCGCGTGGCTGCGTGCTACGCCCATAAGTGACTTTACACAGCAGGAACCAGTTCAAGGCAATGAACCATCGGAGCCGACTGAAATCCGTGTCGTATTCGACGAAGACCACCTGTACATAGGGGCAATCGTCTACGACGACCCGGATCAGATCCTAGCATTCCAGCGTGAACGTGACGCGTCGCTGGGAACCGATGACCGTTTCATGTGGATCCTGGACACGTTTCTAGATGGACGTACTGGCTACTTCTTCGAGATCAATGCCGCCGGCCTGATGGGTGATGGGGTCATCACCGGAGGCGGCGGACGTGGTGGAGCCGGTCGCGGAGGAGGCATCAACAAAGCGTGGGACGGTATCTGGGAAGCCCGGACCGCCACGCGCCCAGATGGTTGGTCTGCAGAAATCCAGATCCCATTCCGAACACTCAACTTCGACCCGGACGAATCGGAGTGGGGCATCAATTTCCAGAGAACGATCCGACGGAAGAACGAGGAGATTCTATGGAGAGGATGGCGAAGAAACGAAGGGCTATTCAAGCCAGTCTTCGCAGGCCGCATTCAGGGCCTGCGCAACATGTCACAAGGGCTTGGGCTCGAGGCGGTGCCATCAGCGATCGGAAACTACCGTTACGTAACTCCGGCAGACCCTGTCGATCCTACTGCGCCCGATGCTACGACATACCCAAGCGATATCTCTTTAGATGTCAACTACAGTCTCACCTCAAGCCTCCGCGCCTCAGTAAGCGTCAACACAGACTTCGCAGAAGTAGAAAGTGACCAAAGGCGTGTGAACCTGACACGCTTCCCCATTCGCCTGCCCGAGCGGCGCGATTTCTTCCTTGAGGGTTCAGGCGTCTTCAGCTTCGCCCCCAGAAGCGGCCCCTCCCCGTTCTTCTCTCGGCGTATAGGGCTAACTCAAGGCCAACAAATCCCAATCAATTATGGAACCCGCCTCACAGGGCAGGCGGGAGCATTCGAGATTGGTTTTTATCAACTCGGCACAGCAAAGCAGGATTACTACAACACGTTTATCGAACAGGATGTCACCGTTCCCAGTGAGGCCTTCACTGTCGCCCGGATTCGGAGAAAGCTTTGGGAACAATCAGCTATCGGGGGCATCTACACCCTGCGGAGAACCACCCAAGACGCGGGGGCCCTCGACGGGGTCGACCAACACACAGCAGGTATCGACCTCGACTTTAAGACCCGAAACTTTTTCGGTAACAAAAATCTCGAGCTTGAAGCGTTCTTTGTTTGGAATTCCAACCCCCGCGGCCTGGCTGACCCTCAGCGCATCGATCTCGGCGTTGACGACCTCAGTGCTCACGGAGCGCGACTTAACTATCCCAATGACATCTGGACCGC
>DLTN01000029.1:0-32951 GCA_002500925.1 Gemmatimonadales bacterium UBA7835
TAGCAATTGATCAGCTGTCCATTTTGAGTTTCACGGGGTCGCCATGAAAGTTCGCCTGTCTGAATTAGCGCATATCGCCGAAATCATCGGCGCAGTCGCAGTCGTCATCTCTCTCGTATACGTGGGCCTCCAAGTAAACCATAGCGTCGACGCCTCCAGATCTGTTGCTGTTAATGATGCCACTGTTGCTCTACAGGACTGGTACCACACAGTAGGCTCAAGCCAACAGGCTAGTGAACTCTTCTACCGAGGGCTGATGAGTTCCGAAGCCCTGGCCGCAGAAGAAGAATTCCAGTTCCTGATGATGATGCATGGCATCTTTCTGTCTTTTCAAAACAGCTATTGGCTGACTGAGGAAGGGACGCTCGACCGCGACCTCTTGAGTGGGCTCACCGCAGCGATCCTTGGGGTCAAGGACGCGCCGGGAACGCAGCGCTATTGGCGCCAAAGAAAGAGCTATCTGAATCCCACTTTTGGCGAATACGTGGACGACTTAATGGCGCGCGAAACGAACCCTTCCATGGATATCTACCAGTTGCCTCCAGCCCAGCCGGAGTCAAACTGACGGCCTTCCCCACTGCCACAGTTGGAAGTTTATCGCCTCCGGACCTCACCTAGGTATCGGTCGAACCAGTCCAAAGTCTCACGCGTAACGTCTATCCGTGGAATCATGTGACCCCCCTGAGCGACGAACTGCCTCTTGTTGGCTTCTTCTGTCCCAAGGAAATCGAAAAACGGCCGTGCAGAGGTCTCCAGTGGATAAGTCTGGTCGTATTCTCCACTCAACATGAGGACCGGGACCGTTACTCGAGGAAGAAAATTGAAAGGGTCCACAACTGGCTGGGTAGGTAGGGGACTCAGACCCGGCACATTGAGCACAGCCGCCTTAAAGCGTGACTCAACAGCAAGCATGATTGCCGCCATTCTCCCCCCCCAACTCGTCCCTTGGTATGCGAATCGTGAGGGATCTACGTCTGGCCTGGTCTCTAAATAGTCTAGCGAGCGCCCTAAATCCTGACGCCAGTGAAGAACGTGATCACGGTGGGCATTACTCATATCTTGGAGCCGGTAGACATAATCGTCATCGCGTTCGAACGTGCTCTCATATACCGGATACGCGACTACCCGCCCACTTCGGACCAAAGTGATGATGGGATCAGGCGATCCGCCGAAGTCTCCGAATGGACCGCCATTCAGGGCTCCCGAACCCGGAAAGTTAAGGACCGTCTGCAGAGGACCAGACGCAACTATAGGACGAAACAGGTACAGCACCATCTGATTTTCGTCGTAGCCCGAATCAAATACGATCTTTTCTCGTATCGCACCTGCCAACGTATCGACAGATAGCACCTCTGCATTCAACGGCGCATCTTCATACTCGTAAAAGGTTTTCAATTGAGCATAGAGTTGTTCGGACGCCGGTTCATCCGCGTAGAAATCACGAACCGCAGGCTCGACAGGTCCGCTTATCCTCCGAAACTCTTCAGCGTCACCGAGGTTGGTAATGAGCCTGAACCCATTCGATTCAGAGCGATCGAATGGTTGCTGCGGCTGAGTTAACGCAAACAACCAAGCCGGATCATTCCAGCCTCCTCCAGCTGTGTATCTCGCGCCCCCTGTAGAGTTCATCAACCATTCGCGAGCATTACCCGCCATATCATATAACCCAGCGGGGGTTACGCCGGCGAAATCTCCTACTGGGGCTAACCCAGTACCATTGATGTTGCTAAACGGAACGATGTACTGAGCCTGGAACAGCCCAGCAGCTACTGACCAGTGATAGACTGTCGGCAGCGATCTTCCTTGGAAATTTGCGTAGGCTGCTGCTTCGTACCAGCTAACGCCCGTGACCGGGTAATCCTCTTCTCCTTCCGGGAATATTCCCCCAACCCAGCCACTCGGTCCGGGCCGCCCAGTGCTATCAATGAACTCGTCCATGGCTTCGGCCCAAGGGGACTCGACACCATTCCTCTCGAATGGGTACTCCCAGTAGCGCTGGCGTTCGTATCCACCAGCATCAACGAACTCCTTGAACTCTTGATTCGTCACTTCGTACCTGTCTATCAGATACTCATCCAGAGTTGGAGGCACTGTCGTCGCCAACCGCGCCTCTACAATCGCCGGACTTAGGTTCCGAGCAGGTATTAGCACAGCATCGGCTAATGGCTGGTCAACCTGACGCAGGATTACAGTACGCGGGCCAGCACCTCCGCCGTCACCAACGATCTGCTGTACGTATCCGTCGTGCTCGAAACGGTACTGAGTCCCAGTCCGGGGAGCCTCCCACGCGAAAGGGGTCGTGCCTAAAATTTCGAACTCGGCGGTCGGATCTGCATACGGCCGCCACCCTACAACGGCCCCACTCGGCTCTGAAGTCAACTCGATCGACCGTGACACCCGTGTGAAGATTTCGCTCCGCAGCGAATCAGGGACTCTGCTGGGCAGCTGCTCTGCTGCATTGAAAGCTCCTAACCAGTCAGTTCTTTCGACAGCCTCTTCAACGGTTGCGACAGCCGCCAATATCTCAGTCGCCGTTCCAGTGCTGCGAGCTCCAGCAAACAAGATCCACGCCAACGCGATCACACCCCACAGTGCAAATGCCAGAACGCCACCTCCACCAACCTTGGACCAGGTGAGCACCGTGGCAGCTTTAGGCGCCGTCTTACTCTTTGCGACAGGATCCAATGTTGGCGTTTCGCTTACTTCTTTCTCTTGCACCAAGGCGGTAGCCAGTACGATAGGAAGTCCGACCAGCAATAGTCCCAAAGCGAGTGAAGGGAACCAGTCCGGCAACCCAAGGATCCCTGACAGGGTGCCCACTCCCGACAAAACACCCCATGATGCCACGATGTACACGCCCAGCACCTGCCAAACGGTGCGACGGCGAATCTCTTTAAGGAATCTGAGAAGCCGATCCATGTAGCCCTCCCTGTAGCACAACTCCGGAAGGATCCTTTCCGGCACTGCACATCGATGATCTAGTCCGCTGGAGCTGATATACGCGAAACGCTCTGCCCAATCATTCAGGCGATCCCTTTAAATCGCAACTGACACGTGATGCGGGTCAGAGCAGATGAAAAGTCCCCCTGCTAACTCTCAGATTAGCAGGGGGACAAGAGCCGACGTTTTCACCTTCGGCTTGGCGTGACTTAATCTTCTGAAGCAGCTCCGGGACGTCTTAGAACTACTCTCGATTCTGCTGTGAACCAGTCGTCAGCAACCCACTCAAGGGTCAGGGTGCCATCGTCATTCAGCTGGTAATTCATGGTCCGAGCGTTCCCTTCACCACCCATAGGCTCAAACCTCGCCATGTACTGAGGGTCTCTCGCCATATAGGCCTCGTACATGATTGAATTACCCTCGACTACGTACCGACCAGAGTTGGCGACGAAGCCCATGTATGCTTCTGCCATCTGAGCTTCGGTTGCGTCCTCCTGATTTTCCGGCAAAAAAGCTCGATCCCAGCTAGGGACCCACATCTGAGAGTAATGACCCGACTCTGAGAAAATGAATAGTCCGTGGGCAGCCGCTATCCCCAGCCCCTCAGCTTCAGAAACGACCCAACCGCCGTACAACCCAGCGTGCAGGCCATCACCCATCTCAACAACCTCGACTTCCTCCGTACAGCCTCCTGCTAGTAGTGCAAAGACCGCGAGTAATGCAAATCTCTTGCCTTTCATTTCGGCTCCCATAGCTAAACGACTCGAAACGCTGATGTTCGGTGCTTGCTATGGTTCACTAATCGCAAATAATCCGCAACAACAAAACTTCGAGAAGAGAGCGGGCAAATTAGAACGTCTCGAGCTCTATGACTGAGACACGCAAAAACCCCTGCTCAAGGTAATCACCTCAAGCAGGGGTTTTCTGCCTACTAAAGTGGAGCCAGCCGGGCTCGAACCGGCGACCCCCGGCTTGCAAAGCCGGTGCTCTCCCAACTGAGCTATGGCCCCAGGGAAACGAAGATAGCCGAGGCGGACTTTGACTGGTAGCGCAATCGGCAAACGTTAACGCCACGTGCACGTTTCCATTTGTCCGCTTGCGGACCTGTTCAGGCTTGACCCATTCTGAAGACTTGAGACAACCGAAGCAGTTCATTTTCAAGGAGTACGTTTTATGACAAACAGACTGAAGCCCATCGTCGGTGTCATAGTGGTCAACCTTGTGATCTGGTATGGCCTAGTGTTCCTAGCCGGTGATTGGTTAGTAGAGCTCGGGTTCGGGGGTGACGGCAGCTTGGATCTGTTGGGTCAGATCACCATGCCTGTCTATGTCGTGATCCTGACCCTGTTTTACGATACAGTGATCCAAGTCACGGGCGCGTCCGCAATGACTGCTGCAATGGTCCTGGCTTTCGCTGAGATCATGGCCACTGAAGTGCTACAGGTCATGTTTGCGGGCGCGGTATTGCCCTACGCTCTGATAACAGCGGGTTTGAATCTCGTCTTTTGGTGGGCCAGCGGACTTGTCTACGAAAAATTATCGGAATAGAGACCTGTCCAGCTCTGTTTCATTGAGGTGCCGATGCTACAGTGGCTTGTGGTCTCCTAGATCATTGAGGACATCATAGCACCTCAGCTTCCATTCATCTTTTTCAAAGCTCGACAATGACTCGGTCTAACTCAACGCGACGGGCCAATCCCAATATCATCTTCTTTGTAGCGTTAGCTACGGTGCTGCCCGTAGTGGTCCAGGCGCAATCCGGCCCAGACGCGGCGCGAGCCTACCGTGAAGCCAACGAACCCGGGCTTGTAAGAGATTTTGCTGAGCTTCTGAGCTACCCAAACTGGGCGTTCACGCCCCAGATCAGAGAGGCTGCGATCTATATCCGTGATGAGATGCGAGCTGTGGGAGTGGATACAGAGTTACTCGAGATCGAAGGCGCGTCTCCGTTGATCTTGGGAGAACTCCGAGTCCCAGGTGCGACCCGAACTCTCGGCATATACGTGCATTACGACGGTCAGCCAGTGGACATAAGGAACTGGACCCATAATCCGTTTAATCCGACTCTTTACACGCGTGCCATGGAGGCCGGAGGAGAGGAAATCTCTCTTCCCGAAGACGGGGAAGAAGTTGATCCTGAATGGCGGATCTATGCGCGTTCGGCCGGAGACGACAAAGCGCCGATCGCAGCGATCCTGCCGGTCCTCCGATCCTTCGCAGAGTCAGGTATCACCCCGACATCTAACCTGATCTTCATGTTCGACGGCGAAGAGGAGGCTGGCTCCAGAAACCTCGCCCAGTACATGGAAATGGCCTCGGATGTGCTAGAAGAAATCGATATCTGGCTCTTTTTTGATGGGCCCGCGCACGCCAGCGGCCGTCCTCAACTCGTATACGGAGTGCGGGGGGCATCCGGGATGGAAGTAACGGTGTATGGTGCACTGCGAAACCTGCACTCGGGTCACTATGGGAACTGGGCGCCCGACACAGGCAACGTTCTTGCCCATCTTCTCGCTTCGATGAAGGACGAAGACGGAAATGTTCTGGTCGAGGGCTGGTACGACACCTTCGATCCTATTGGCCCAGAGGAACAAGCCGCACTCGATGCCATGCCGGATTGGGACGACCAGCTCAAAGAAGAGCTGGGATTGGTGCGGACAGAAGTTGAACCAGAATCACTTCCAGAACGACTCTTGGTACCAGCTCTCAATGTACGAGGCATCACGAGTGGAAACACCGGCTCGCTAGCGAGAAACGTGATTCCGAACACTGCCGTGGCCTCGCTCGGCATCCGGATGGTCAAAGGCAACACTGCGCCCCAACTCCGTGAATTGATAGTCAATCATATTGAGCAGCAGGGCTTCCACATCGTTGAGGAAGATCCCGATATGGAGACCCGTCTCCGATATCCGCGCATTGCGAAAGTGACTGGGGGTATGAGCGGCTCCGTAGCGTCACGAACGACCATGGCGAATCCATTTGCTCAGACTATTCAGGCTGCGGCCTCCGCCGCTGCCGATCGTGCATTCGGTCTAGGCTCACTCGTTGTCGCCCCAGGTATGGGTGGTACACTTCCCCTCTATCTGTTCACTGAGGTGGCTGGTAAGCCCGCGATCGTCGTACCGGTAGCAAACCACGACAATAATCAACATGCACCCGATGAGAATCTCCGTATTGCCAACCTTTGGTACGCAATCGACCTCTACGCGCAACTCATGACCATGCCGGCGACAGTCTTTTAGTCTGGGGCAGTCAGTGGGGTGAGGGCAGGTCCATCTGGCCTAAGGACAAGTCCTCCCCGATATTGCGGATGTGCACCCTTCAGAACACTCAGGAGATTTGACCAGATGCGCCAAGCAATCTGTGTCATGCTGCTCGCGGGAGCGTTCGTGATGGGCGACCCGGTCGACGCTGGTGCTCAGGATGACGGCCTTTTGGCCGTGGGTGAGATGGCTCCCGACTTCGCGCTTCCCGGCGCGACACGTCATGGAGTTCTCGAAGGACCCGTATCTCTGAGCGATTACCGCGGCGAAACGGTCGTCCTCGCGTTCTTTTTCCGCGTTCGAACGCGTGGCTGAACAGTTCAGATGAGAGCGTACCGTGATCAGTACGCAAGTCTGTTTAACGAAGGTCGGAACGTCATCGTCATGGGTATCTCGAACGACTCTCCAGCGGAGGGTGCATCGTGGCTCAAGGACGAGGATTTCCCGTACCTTTTCCTGAGCGATGCCGAAAATGATGGCGAGACCTATGCGGCTTTTGGTGGAGGTCTCCGTCTAAACAACATGGTCGACAGTCGGGCTGTGATCGTGGTGGGGCCAGACGGGCGCATCGCGCACGTGATCCCATCATTCAATCAGAACGATCCGATGGCGTATGAGGAACTCGCCGAGGTGGTCGACCGCGTGACGCCAGAGCCTGAGGACGGCTAGCTCAAGAGTAATGACCAAGATGACGAAGCACCGTGCCTTCGTCCTGCAAATAAGAACAAAAAAAGGGGTCGGCGGATCAGTAATCCTGCCGGCCCCTTTTTTAAGACCTAGCCGTCAAGGAGCAACTCGACCGCACCAATGACATCCTGATCGGTTCCAACGCCCGTGTAAGCCACCTTCCCGTCTGAGTCGAGCACCACAACAATGGATGTAGTGGTCGCATTGTATGCCCGAACAGCAGCGCCACGCTTGTCGAACAGATATGGATAGCCAGGATCATGATCAGCGATATGTCGCTTAACACGGCGTACACTCTGAGAAACTCCAACAGCAACGGCTACCACGCTGACCTGTTCTCCATACCGCGCCTGAAGCTCGTCGAACTGAGGCTGAAGAGCCTCGCACTGCTCGCACCAAGTAGCCCAGAACTCGAGAACTGCGGGTTTACCAGCTTCTACGTAATCCAAGAGAGAAACCGCATTCCCCTCAAGATCCTCAAGCTCGGCCGTCGGCCCCTCTGTTCCGAGAGCTAGAGAGACACCTCCACTCTGGGCCTCGAGCACTGACGGGAGTGCAAGGACAGCCATCAGAGCTATCGGGCTTAGCCCGCGAAAGATCTCCATTTTCTGCGTGCTCATTACCTGAACCCTCAGAGGTTATATCCAGCCGTAAGAAAGTAGTACTCGGCCATGCCTAGCATGATCAGGGCAGCCACACGTTTAACCCAAATCATCCACCGACCCGATTTAGGTAGCATCGTAACCGCACCAGAAAAAAGACCGACCGCGATCAGCAGTGAAGTCATACCCAGAGAAAAGACAAACAAATAGACGAAGCCCATCAGACCTGCCTGTGTAGCGGCCACCCACGTTAGCACTACGGCAAACGCGGGAGCTCCACAAGGTGCAGCAACCACACCAGACATCGAACCCATGAGAAACACTGCACCGTAGGAACCACCCTCAGTCTGGGATGCTCTCTCCAGTAGTTTGCGCGGAACGGGTACAGGTAGCACATCGAGCATAGAAAGTGCGAAAAGAACCAAAAGGTTACCTATCGCAAAGAGGGCCCACGGACTTGCGCTCACAGTGCCAAACAGCTGACCTGTCATCCCCGCAATCGCTCCTAGCGTAGCGTAAAGCATCGCAAGGCCAACGGCGTACGTCAGCGTCAACCCGATCGTACGAGACTTAGGTTGGTCCTCACGCGCCGTGCCCGCAATAACCGCACTGGTGATCGGGATCATCGGGTAGACGCATGGCGTCAAGCTCGTCAAGACACCTGCCCCGAACATCACGCCCAACGCTAGGACCGGGCTATTAGACAAAGCCTCAGACAAGCCACCGGGAGGCTCAATCTGTAGGAGGTGAAAAAGCATGTTTGATGAGGTCCTGACGATTGCTTCAGAGTAGCTACATGACGAAACAAGGTACCGCGTTCAGTTCTGGACCGTCCAACTAATGAACGGGAAGCCGCTTCATTCGTAAAAGCTCAACTCAATCTAGGGACCATCACCTTCTCTTTCGATAGGATTAAAAACCGAGACGGGAAATGGGGTGACGCGGCTGCGAATCGACGCCACCTTCTCACTATGAACAAGGCTGAGCAAAAGAACACATTTCGCCGTATGCGTGCGGTATTCCTGCTCGGAGTAGGAAGCTCATGTCTGAGCGCATGTGCAGAAACGCATTCCGTAGCACTAACCGTAGGTGAAATAACCTACTCCCAAGACCAACTACTCGGGCTAACAGATTCTCGCCGTCAGTCGCTCGCCGATCTAACCGCATTCGCGCTATCCGTGGCAGATTCGTCGACTATTGCCCTCGGGGCGCCGCTCGTCAGCGGATGGGAAGAGAATCGGCTACTTGAGATCCTAGGAGCTGAGCTGACACTCGAGAAGTACGCCGTCGGCGACGACGTACTGGAGGCAAAATACCTGACGAACCCGGAGTGGGAGTTGACGGTTCGCCATATCCTCTTCTTTAGTGAACGATGGCGCTCTTCCGGTCACCGGGCTGAAGCCCAGGCGAAAGCAGGGAGGGCACTAGTCTCGTTACTGGAAGGAGCTGACTTCGCTGGGACAGCAGCTGAACTGTCTGAGGAGCCAGGGGCAGAAGGAAGACAAGGCTTACTAACCCCGGGACGGGAAAGCTCATGGGTTCCAGAGTTCTGGGCCGCTGCGCTGGCGCTTGAGCAAGGACAGATAAGTCCGGTTACCGAAACCCAGTACGGCTACCACATCCTAAGGCTAGAAAACCGCATCGTGGTTCCATTTACTGAAGCGAGAAGTATCATCGCCCGAGTTGTCGCAGCTCAACTTGAAAAACCTGGTGATGTGCTCACCTCCTGGATTGAGCAGAACGCTGACTCAGAGGCCTCATCAAGTCGGGCCGCTGCGCTTTCAGAGGCAGAACGACGCGGATTGATCGTCCCTGCGAGCGAGAGAATGGAGCTGAAACGCGAATGGGAGGACATCGCCTACCGGCTCTCCTCAACCTTTGGCTTCAGATACGGCTGGGGGCCGGAAGAAGTAGCGAACGCTGCGTTGGCTGCACTGTCGAATCCCGCACAGAACGTAAACCTGTCGAGGACAGAGCTATCAACTTACCGACCGCTCATAGACGAACGGTATACGATTGAGTTTCTGTCAGAACGCTAGATAAAGGAGCGGCAGGAATCTTTGAGAACTCAGCGCGAATACCCAACGGAGATCCTCATTGCCGGTGTTCGATCACACCAGAGGCAGTGACCCGTGATTCATCCCAAAAGGCCTAGTAGAGTGACCGGAAAGCTGCGCTTCATTCTTGGCTTCGGTCTATTCTTCACCGGACTGTGGTTTCTTTGGAACACGCCGGTTGTATACCCACTCAAGATCTTTGTGGTTCTGCTTCACGAGCTAAGCCATGCGATTGCAGTTTGGCTAACTGGTGGGACGGTGAGTCGGATCACGCTAGACCCCTACCAAGGCGGAGCAACCTACTTTACCGGAGGCAACGAGATTCTCGCCCTGAGTGCCGGGTACTTGGGCAGCTTGTTTTGGGGCGCGGTCATGTTTCTTGCGGCCAACCAGCCACGTATCCGAAAGGACTGGGTTAACAGCACGATCGGCCTAGCGGTAATACTGCTAACTATCTTCTTCGTGCGAAGCGGTTTTGGGGTTGTGTTTGGGATTTTCTTCGGTGCTGTGATGATCACGGTATCCCGAGGCATCGGTGAACTCTGGAACAAGCGCGTACTCCTAGCGCTCGGCCTCACCAGCGCTCTTTATGCAATCCTAGACATCAAAGACGACATACTCGACCGCCCTGAAATACAGTCAGACGCACACATGCTCGCGGAAGCCACTGGCATCGGAACCGCAACGATGTGGGGCATGCTCTGGATTTCCATAGCGATCTTCGTAAGCGCACGGCTGATGATGCGAGCCTTTGAAGAGGCCTGACTAAAGCTCCAACTGCATCAGAACCTGATAGAAAAAAGTGGTCCACTGGAAGGGGAACCGATCCTGTCCAGCCCGCGCAGTCTCTTCAATAGACATCCCTGAACTTATCGCGTCACTGACAAACGCTATCGCTTCGCGGGTAACCCTAATCTGCTCGCGAACAGCCTTTAGTCCGGTAACCCCCTCATGACCGGGCACAACCACGGTTTCTGGATGCATTCCATCCAGAAATTTCTCTAGTCTTTCCAGGAAAGCATCCGGATCGACCGTTCCAGGATACATCATTGGATTGCTGGGGAGAAACGTGTCTCCAAGATGAGCTACCCTAGACTCAGTGAAGTAAACTGAAATGTCGCCCGAGCTGTGGGCCACTGTCGGCAAGATTCGGATCGTCTCGCCTCCAAACTCTATCGAGACGGCCTCGTCGATCGGCATATCCGGAATAGCGGAAGCAGGCTTTGGAGGGATCGACAAGCCCTCCATAAAAAAATACGGCTCCATCATTGCATCCGCGGTTCCAATGTGCGCGTACAGATCCGCCTCACCACCGAGATCAGCAGCAGACCCCATGTGGTCTTCATGCGGGTGCGTGATGATTATGGCACGGATCGGTCCACCCCCTAGCTCATTGATCGCACAACGAAGGGCTGGAAGAGCTGGTCCATAACCCGTATCAACCATCAGCACGCCCCCGGTGGAAACCTTAACCAGGACATTCGAGCCTACACCGTTGATCAAGTGCACATCGCCGCCTAGCCACCTAGTCGTAAGCTCCATCTCTCCGACCAAGCCGATCAACGAACGGAAGGATTCCGCCCCAGTGATATTGGCGAATGCGTGATCCTCTTGCGCGAACGAGATCATCAAAGACTGAAGGCCCTCGTCCCAGACGGCCCGGAGCCAGTTAACAGCATCTGATTGTCGACCATCCAGTGCTGCAGCGCGCGCCGCATGATACTGGACTAGTGGACGGCTTGGATGACTTTGGGGGATAAGTTCTGCGGCGGCAGACATCTTCAATGCATATCCCGTAATGTCACCGAGCCGCCTGGCTTCCTCTCCTGATGCAAATGGGATGCGCCAACTGTCAACATCTTGAGCTTCGGCGAAGGATCCTAGCGAGATAAAACAAGCCCCCAAAAAAAGAAGTGACCCTGCCATATACGGTGTTCTCATCACTGTTTCACACAATTGGTAGTGTGCAGGTCTTGCATCCGAGTGTCCGCTTCAATTAGTATGCCGATGAACGGATCTAGTCGTCCGTTCTAGGTCTCTTCCAGAGCCTCAAAAAAGGAACTGGTTGAGAACTGTGGGCCTAGAGCCCGCTGGCATTCTCGCCCTACTACTAACCCGAAAATGGAGGTGATCCCTTGTCTAGTTCCTGTACCCTGTCCAGCCCGGCACGGGCAAGCGATCGCCGGAGCGGCTTTTAAGCCGAACCGTCACGCACTGTAGGTTTTGTTCGCGCCGTATCCCGGCTTCGCGCTGGGCTGCGACGGGCAGGACGCCATCGGAGAAGTCATCCGGTGGCGTCCTTTTTTTTTCGAGTGTCAAAGCTGATAGGAGTATAAAAGTCACTGTCGGAACCATCTCGGCTCATTGCCGGGCTTCCACTTGATGTTACACCCTACGCTCGGAACTTGCTCCTCGTCAGGACACCTACCTGCGAGCACTGCTTCGCACGCATCACGCAAGTCCTGTCCCGTAACTGAAATCGGAAGGGATGGGCGACTGGCATCGAACTGTCCCCGATACACCAGTTTCCGATCTGCATCAAATAAAAAGAAGTCAGGGGTGCACGCCGCCTGATAGGCTTTGACGACCTCCTGCGACCCGTCAAACAGATAAGGAAAGACATAGCCCCTCGCCTGGACCTCGTCCGCCATTTTTTCTGGACTGTCCTCAGGATAAGCCATCACATCATTGGCGTTAATCGCAACTATCCCTAAACCCCGCTGCTCGTATTCTCTAGCGAATTCAGCTAACCCACCTGCTATATGCTTCACGAATGGACAATGGTTAGAGAGCACCATAACGAGAAAAGCGTCGCTCTCAGCAAAATCTGAGAGCGATCGCATGATCCCAGTGGCTGGCTCTAAAAGTGAGAAATCAGGTGCCCCAGTCCCGAGAGGAAGCATGGTAGATGGCGTCTCGGCCAAGGTGTGTACTCCGTTGAGGCAACCGTGAATGGCTTACTTTATTTCAGACCCCACAGCCAAGCCACCGTGCCATAAGAGGAACTTCAGCCCGGTCTGCCGGGTTAGGGGCGCCATGCGAATTGTCTCACTTGCCTGTTCAAATACGGAGATCGTCTGCGCTCTGGGAGGTGCAGAACTTCTCGTCGGAGTCGACGACCATTCAGATTTCCCTGAAGACGTCGTCTCCAACCTCCCTCGCGTCGGCCCAGATCTCAACATCGACATCACGCGCGTGGCCGCCCTCAAACCCGACCTTGTTCTAGCGACGCTAACCGTACCCGGGCACGAACGCGTGGTAGAGGGACTGAAGGCTGCGGGGCTTCCATTTATCGCGCCTGAGCCGACATCCCTCAATGACGTATACCGAGACATTACTCAGATTGCTGAGCTTCTGTCTGCGTCGGTCCGTGGTATACAGAGCCACGCCCAAGCTCTAATTGAGGAGATGAGGGCCGAGTTCTCGCAGACATACGGACCCAACGACGACACTGGGGTCCTTGCCGATCGTCCCAGCATCCTAGTGCAGTGGTGGCCGAAACCAGTGATTACGCCGGGTCGTGACTCATGGGCCACAGACGTAATCAATGCTGCCGGGGGACGTGCAATTCTCGGCGACGAGAAACACAAAAGCCGGCCGATGACGGACGAAGAGGTCGCCAGCGCCAACCCAGATGCAATAGTTCTTTCTTGGTGCGGGGTTCATCCAGACAAGTACCGACCCGATGTCGTGCTGGATAACCCCGCTTGGCAAGATCTTGATTTCGTTATGCGTAACAGGGTCTTCTGCATCGGAGAACCATTCCTAGGCCGCCCTGGACCGCGCTTATTAGAAGGCCTTCGATCAATGCGGGAAGTCGTAGAATCCGTTCGCGGACAGCCAAATTTCACTTGACGACAGTCCTCAACTGGCGCATCGGCGATTAGGGACATAGGGTGCCTAAGACCGACCCCAAGCAGTCTGAGGAACCCATGAACGGATCGATGGACCGCCGCGAGTTCACACGCCTCTTCGCATTCGGCGGCTCAGCCGCGCTGCTCAGCCACCCGCGCTTCAAAGGTGTTGCAGCACCGCCACTCACACCTGACCGTGTCCGGTCCGGCGCTGTGGACTGGGCATCAGTACGCGAACAGTTCTTGATCCCTGAAGAAGTCACCGTTCTCAACGCGGCTAACCTGTGTCCAGCGCCTCGTCAGGTACTAGAGACAGTCCAGGCCCATACAGCGCGTCTCGACTCAGAACCCTTTCCATCCTATCGCAGCGAAGTGCAAGCTTCCAAGGAACGGACCCGGGACCTGCTCGCTTCACACTTGAGAGCGACTCCGGAAGAAATTCTCATCACAAGAAACACCAGCGAGGCAAATAACTGGGTCTCGACAGGTCTCGCACTCGGTCCCGGAGATGAGGTGCTGATCTTCTCCGACAACCATCCCAGTAATAACACAGCGTGGAAAAAGAAAGCTGAGCGGTTCGGCTACACAGTGACCGAGGTCCCTCATGTGGACCCACATCCGGGACATGAGTACTACATGCGAGCCTTCGAAGAGGCGATCACCAGTAACACCCGGGTCCTCGCCTTCATGCAACACACCAACACGTCGGGAGACGTCCTTCCCGCCCGAGAGCTATGTTGGATGGCGAAGGAGCGGGGCATCGTCACACTGGTCGACGGAGCGCAGTCATTTGGGCTAATGGATGTGGACCTTGCTGACTGGAGGCCAGATTTCTTTTCTGGAAGCGCGCATAAATGGCCATGCGGACCAAAGGAGACAGGAGTGCTCTTCGTAAGCCGGGATATGCAGGAAAACTTCTGGCCGTCGATTTACAGCGCTTACTCTGGAAGCCGAGGTTTGTCCCGCACACATGAGGGGATGGGCCAGCGAGACACACCTGCTCTTCAAGCGTTCGGTGCACAAATCGAATTCCTGCAGACCATAGGGCAGCACGAAATCGAAATGCGAAGTCGAGAACTGGCTACGATGCTAGTAGAAGAGCTGTCCGCCCTCGATGGGGTGCACATGTGGACTCCGCACCAAATAGAACGACGGGGTGCCGTCGTAACTTTCCAGCCCGGAACTCTTCGAAGTCAGGAGGTCCTGGCTGCACTCGAGCATGACGGTATCGTCGCCGCCGCCCGCGGGGGGAGCGATAGACCGGGCATACGGTTCTCACCTCACTTCTACAACACTGAGGATGATATCGAACGAGCTGTAGCAGCTATAAAGGGCTACTTGCAAAGAGGCCTCTGATCCCAATAGTCCCACCCCTCGAACCTTTTGCCGGCGCAGATGTCTGCAAACCCTGATCACCAGATAGAACTCCTCCGGGATGCGCTTCGGTACGCCGAGAATTACTTGGGTACACTAGACCAGAGGAACGTCTACCCAGATTCTGAGGCGCTAGATGCTCTAGATGAATTCGATGAGCCGTTGCCGGCAGGACCCTCCCAGCCCTCGGACACATTAGCCATGCTCCATGGTGTTGGCGGTCCCGCGACCGTTGCCCAGATGGGGGGGCGGTATTTCGGGTTTGTAAACGGTGGCGCACTACCTGTGGGAACAGCCGCTCGAGTACTTGCTGATGTCTGGGATCAGAACACAGCCCATTTCATCATGTCACCCGTCGCAGCTAGGCTCGAGGCCGTATGCGAGCGGTGGATGGTCGAACTTCTAGGTTTTCCTCAAGAGACTGCTGCCGGTTTTGTAACTGGAACGACCCTCGCAAACGTCTCGGGCTTGGCTGCAGGACGAAATGAGATCCTAAGGCGGAAAGGTTGGAACGTCTCAGAATCAGGCCTCTATGGTGCCCCGCCCATTCCTGTCATCGTAGGACAAGGCGCTCACGCGGCAGTCCGAAAATCACTGGCGCTTTTAGGGATGGGGGATACCCACACTCAAGTGATTCCTGTCGACGACCAAGGGCGCATGATAGCCAGTCAAATACCAGAGCTAGAGGAAGGAACCCTCGTCGTCGCTCAGGCGGGCAACGTGAACTCAGGTGCGTTCGATCCGGTAGGCGAGATTTGCGATCGCGTGCACGCTAATAGTGGCTGGGTGCACGTAGACGGTGCCTTTGGGCTTTGGGCCGCCGCACTTCCCTCATTCAAGGAACATGTCAAAGGCATAGATCGGGCAGACTCATGGGCCGTTGACGCTCACAAGACACTGAACGTCCCATACGACTGCGGTATCGTTCTGTGCAGGGATCGAGCGGCACTTGAAAGAGCGTTTAGAGCTTCTGCGGAGTATTTCCAGTGGAGTGACGAACGGGAACCGATGCGTTACACCCCCTCGATGTCGAAGCGAGCCAGGTCCATCGAGCTTTGGGCCATTCTTAAGACACTGGGTCGCGAGGGAGTCGTCGCACTCATAGAACAGCTCTGCTCCCATGCACAAAACTTCGCCAGTCAGCTCCATGAGCGAGGCTTCGTCATCCACAATGAAATCGTCTTCAACCAGGTACTAGTCTCCTGTGATTCTGACAAAGAAACGCAGAGTACTCTTGGAGCGATTCAAGACATGGGTGACTGCTGGTGTGGGGCTTCTACCTGGCATGGACGTTCTGTCATCCGAGTCAGCGTCTGCTCGTGGGCCACAACCTCCGAGGACATCGACCGATCAGTCCAGTCCTTTTGTGCAGCCCGAAAAATCGCTCGAGCCAGTAAATGAGCTTGCGGAGGTGATGAGGCGAAATTGCTCAACACTGTGAGGACTCCTCCCTCGTGGAGCGAACCTCGTCAGAAACGCGTTTCAAGAATAGTGAAGTCAAAATGAACCGAGTGCTGACAAGCGGACTCACCGGTGGACTCGAATACGACATGAGCCTCCCCGGGGGTACCAGGGCGGCCGACACCGTAGCTGTTCTCCTTCATGGACGCGGAAGCCACAAAGGTGACCTGCAGAGCCTCGCAGCCCTCCTTCCTTCCAACTGGGCGCTAGTGACACCACAGGCTCCCTTCGTTGGAGCGCCCTGGGGTTACGGGCCGGGATGGGCGTGGTACCGGCACGCCGGAGAGAACCGACTGATTGAAGATACCCTGAACGCAAGCATGGCCTCGCTAGACGATTTCCTCCGCGCACTCCCCGAGTTGTTCGAGATCACTCCGGGGTCCCTCATCCTAGGTGGATTCTCGCAAGGTGGGACGACCAGCTTATCCTACGCGATGACACGTCCTGGTGTGGTGGACGCCGTCTGGAATTTTTCCGGATTCGTGCACTCCGGGCTCAATCTGCCGTCAGGAGAAAGAGCAAAAACTGCGACTCCGATCTTTTGGGGTCACGGGCGCCAAGACAGAGTGATCCCACACTCGATCGCGGTATCAGGACAAAAAGCTCTCACCGAAGCAGGAGTCTCATTCACTCAGGCCGACTACGACATCGGCCACTGGATAGTAGATGACGAGGTAAAAAGGGCGCTCGCATTAGTCTTAGCCCAACCCTCGGTGTCTAATGACCTAGATGTCGACCAATCAAGAGCCTAGCTCGCAACTAAAAGAGCTTTGCCCCGTCAGGCACCGTGGCGTCCGGAGATACAAGAACCACTCGTCCGATGTCATCAGGCATACCGGTGACCAAGCACTCAGAAAGAAACGGGCCAATCTGCTTCGGCGGGAAGTTCACTACCGCTAGAACCTGCTTTCCGATCAGCTCGTCTGGAGTATACAGATCGGTGATCTGGGCACTCGATCGTCGAGGGCCAACAGCCTCACCGAAGTCTATCTCAAGCTTATAAGCCGGCTTTCGTGCCTCCGGAAAGACCGCCGCCGAACGAATCGTCCCGACGCGCAGCTCAACCTTCTCAAAGTCTTCCCAAGTGATCTCTTTCATTTCGCTCCATCCTGAAGACTGGGACCCGCATATCCAGTGAGTTCGACATAACCACGCCCACTAACTTCGTTTCCACCTGGTCCTTTTCCGCTGACACGGACAGATCCCTCCCAGTACCTGAAGGCCACACGCAATTCCTGATCGGGTAAAGCAGGGGTTACTGTCAGATCTAAGTCCTGTTCTGGGACTCGAATGCGCCAACCTGATGGGTACTCCGCATCATCCACCGGAGAAAACCAAGTCTGGGTCGGTTCCACCAAGACACCTCGGCCCCATTCAAGCGGTACCCTTCGCCCCTCGGGACTTATCAGCACTCCATCGCTGAGTGGGTCAGGAGAACCATCTTCACGCCGAAGTTGGTAAACCATTAAATCCCACCCATCACTCAACTGAAGAGCGAACCAGTCCCAACCAACCTGCCCGTCAGAGAGTGCCGACGTCGACCACTCGCGATCAAGCCACGCTAAACCAGAAACCTCTAGGTAGTCTTCGTCGATCTGAACGCGTCCTCGGGTCGGCATACGCGTATGTGCGTAATAGTACGACGCGTTCCCTGGTTCTCTACCTTTTTGACTCAGTCCCGAATCACCTTGGAGGACATACGGTTTCCCAGATTCGAGAATGAGATCGAGGTTCACGCCATCACCATCTGCAGTCAGGCGCATGGGAAACGCTGCGTCCTTTGATAGCCCCTCTAGACGCCAGTCCTCGAGCCATACTTCAAAGGGTTCAGCTATAGCTCCCGCCAGTCCTCCCCCTCCCCTAGAGAAAAGCTCCACCGCCCGAAAATCTTCATTCGTAATGTCGGTCAAGGCGAAGTGTCCCATGTACGCCTGATTGGTCGACCAAATTGACGGCCCTCCAGGCGGTGTCGGAGCGAGCGAACTCCGAAAAATAGTGAATTGAAACCCGAGTTCTCGGCCATCTTGTGAATCGAGATTACCGGTCACATACCACCACTCGGTCCGAAAATCCTCATGTGGACCATGGTCTTCCGGAAAGTCGAAGTCCCGAGTTTCCATGGCACGGGCATACCCGACTGTGTCCGCTCCCCCCAGCGTCTCGACCAAAGACAGGAAGGTCTCATCTTCAACTACTACACTGGGCGAGGGCGGATTTCCACATCCGGCTAAAGCTAGGATGAAAACCAGCGGACGGAGGACATACAGCGACTTTCCTTGATCCATCACTCCCCTCTCAACGCTAGTGCAGGCGATGTCCTCGACATACGCCAAGCGGGGTAGAGTCCCGCTAATAGTGCTCCGATGACAGCGAGAGCCACGGCTTGACCAAGCACCTCAGGACCTATCTCCATGTTCAACGTCCAACCAAAAGACCGCTTATTCACCACATAGATCATGACTACGGAAAGAATCAGACCCATAGGCACAGCAAGGACTCCAGCAGCCAGCCCTATCAGCGTTGTTTGTGTCACTACCAGACGGCCTAGTTGCCCAGGGGTGAGACCCGTGGCACGCAGAAGACCGAGTTCACGCGCCCGCTCCAGTTGAAGCGCAGCAAGTGCGCTGAGCACACCTACGAACGCAACGATGAACGCTAGAAGACGAAGGACTGCTGTCACACGGAAGGTTCTGTCGAAAACTTCGAGTGATGCGGAGCGAAGATTGTCATTTGTCCGGGCAATTACCGCACGACCATCAGCCACACCAGCGAGCAGCTCCTCGACAACCGCGTCAGAGTCGGCGCCGTCTACAAGAAAGAGGCCAAGTGAGGTGATCCCTGGATCATCAAAGTACAGGTCGTAAAGTGCGCGCCCCATCATGACCGCACCCTGCTCCGACCCGTAATCATAGAAGACACCGAGCACAGGCACCTCGACCACACCCGATGTTGCGGTTAGTTCAACCATATCACCAACCCCGACACCCCGTCGATACGCATATGGTTCGGAGACAATCACACCAGATCCGGCTCTAAATCCGGCCATGACATCCTCAGCTCGTCCCTCGATGAAATCAAAGGAGCTCTCTCCTCTAGGATCGAGTTCGAGTGCGATAAGCCGAAACGCATCCTCTCCTCGTATGAGGTCGAACCCGCGGTATGTGCTATGTCCAGCTACTTCTGGATGTGATACGAAGTCGTCGACCAAATCCGGCCATAACGTTCCGGTCGCTCGGGATGCCGAAGGACCCGGCAGCGATACGTATATGTCCGCTTGAAGCGTTCCGTCTAGCCACTGGCTAAGAGTACCCCTGAAGCTCTGAATCATTACCCCAAGCCCGACGGTAACAGAGACTGCAACGACCAGTGCCGCAACGGCTGGGGCTGTGCGGCTAAGGCTATTCCCTACCCCTCGAACCGCCATCACTCCTAGTGTGCCCCCTAACATCCGGACCACCGGACCAATAGCTCTAGTGATCATCAGCGTGCCGGCGGGAGTAAGCAGGGCCAGCCCGGTAATTACAAGAAACAAAGCCGTGAAGCTAACTGACAGGCTCCGAGTCGGGATCAATAGGACAGCCGCCCCAATGACGCAAAGCACAGCACCTATTCCAGCCGCAACCGGGACGAGCACACGAGCTCTTGCCTCAACCTCTGAGCGCAGCGCAGCCATCCTCGGATTCGCTCCAGACGCTTCTAACGCCGGAGGAAGAGCCGCGAGTAAAGTCGCGCCCACCCCCAATAAGACCGACTTAATAACAATAAGCGGCTCTAGTTCTACTCTTTCTACCGCAACCGAGAAGTAGAGATCGTTAATCGTTGCCGTGACCATCCCTACCAAACCCTGTGCAAGGAAAAAGCCAAGAGTTAGCCCGATCACCACACCAGCCAAGCCAATCCACAAGGCCTCCACCAAAATCATCCTGAGGATTTCGTGACGCGTAACTCCCAGTGCCCGCAGTCGACCCAGAATCCCCCTCCGCTGCACGACCGAAAATGTTACTGAGTTATAGATCAGGAACATCCCATATACGAGCGCCAAAAGACTTAGCGCCGTGAGGTTCACGTCAAAAGCAGCTATCATGCCGCTCATCGTCTCTGTTCGAGTCCCAGCTCTCTGGAGCGACACCGAAGCGGGGAGCGCCTCGCGGACCTCTGCTAAAGAGTTTACTCCGTCTTCTATACGAAGGTCGATACGACTCAGCTTCCCGGACACTCGGAGAATCTCTTGGGCCCCAGAAATGTCCATTAAAAGCACATCTGAGAGGCCCGACCGGGTCAGTTCGTCAGTTGGTTTGATGAGATCAACTACCGGCAGATCCCACGATTCCCCCTCAACCAGAACGGAAAGTGTATCCCCCTCTGCGACGCCCGCTGTACTTGCTAAGCGTTCTCCAAGAATGACACCCGTCCTTGTGGTCAGTATCCGCGAGACATCTAACCCAGATGCTCCACCAGCGACGTACGGTCGAAACGGACCCTCTAGAAACGGGTCAACTCCTAGTATTCTGATCGCTCGACCAGGTATGGACGGAGACGAACCGAACCCCTCCACTACCGGCGCTACAGCAGCTAGGTCGTAGTCGATACGCAAAGATGCCACCAGAGACTCGTCGACATAGCCTCCGTCACTAACAATCACATGCGTAGCTCTGCCAGAAACCGACTCTGCAGAAACACGAAAACCTGCTTGGGCACTCTGGATCGCTAGGTCAATAGACAAAACAACCGCAACGCCGAGAGAGACACCGAGCACAGATAAAATCAGTTGGAGTCGGTGCTGTAACAGGTACCGGACACTTGACCGGGAAAGGAGGCTCACTTCATGCCTCGACTAGGCGACCGCGGTCCACTCTAAGGACTCGATCCATTCGTTCGGCAAGCGCACGTGCATGTGTGACAACAATCAGTGTAGCGCCCGCCGAACTTACGAGTTCCTCCAGCAGGCTAACGACCAACTTACCGGTATCTTCGTCGAGATTCCCCGTCGGCTCATCGGCGAGAAGGAGCCCAGGCCCGTGAATCAACGCCCTCGCAATTGCAATCCGCTGCTGCTCACCGCCCGAAAGACGGTCGGGAAAGGTGTCTGCTCGGTCTCCAAGCTCGACCGCCTCTAACAAGCGCCTCGCTTTCGCTTCAGCCAACTTTCCTTGCTCGTTGGTAAGTTCGAGCGGCAGCAGGAGGTTTTCCAGTGCCGTGAGCGTGGGGAGCAGGTTGAAAAACTGGAATACGAAACCGATCGTCTCGCGACGGAAGAGTGTTCGATCCTTCTCCGAGAGCGTCCCGATATCGACGCCACCCACGATAACATTTCCCTTATCCGGTTGGTCGATACCGCTAACCAAGTTCAGGAGCGTCGACTTTCCCGAACCAGATGGCCCGAGGATCGCCACACGCTCACCCGGAAGGATGGTCGTCGAGGCATCCACCAGGACACCGTGTGTCCTGTTCCCTTCTCTGTAACTCTTACTTACGTCAATCAATTCGATCGACGGTCCTTTACCCTCCATCCGGGAGCCATTCCCCGGTTCCCGCTCAGTCTTTACCCTCCAGCTGCTGAGGAAGGGTCGAAAGCTCAAGAACCTTATACCGGCGTTCACCCGCGGGTAGCTGCACCTCAACTTCCTCCCCTTCGGCCGCACCCAGCAAACCTTGCCCGATCGGCGAAGCGAGAGAAACCTGACCCGCATCTAGGTCGATGAAGTCACCGGCCGTGATCATAAATGTGAAGTCCTCGCCCATGCCGATGTCGCGGATCTTCACTTTCGAGCCGAAGCCTACCCGGTCATACGCCATTTGGTTCACGTCGATTTTCGAAAGTTCGGTCATCCTCGACGTGAGGTGATTCAGTCGCGCCTCTACGAAGGCTTGGCGTTCTTTAGCGGCCTTGAACTCAGCATTCTCTCGGAGGTCACCGTGCTCCATCGCCGTCTTGATGCGCTGGGGCAGGTCGACATTCAATTCGTGAGTGAGATTCACGATCTCTGATTCAATTTTTTCGCGGATTTCTTCCAGCATCATGTTCCTCGACTGCTAGCCGGACACGTCTTCGAGCCCTGTCAGACTCGTTTTGATCTAATAAAAACCCGCCGCCCCAACGATTGGGGCGGCGAATCAAGAGCGGATACGATACCGAAGACCGGCCTGTTGGGAAACTGGCTCACACCACACTTGAGCTTGTTTGCGACAGCTCAGATCATTTGAACCCGCTTGTTATCTCAGACTCGCGGATCGGAGTCAGCGAGCACTGCATCCCTGCGCCTAGCACGATCTGCCTTCACGGCATCGGCGACCTCTGGGTATTTCAGTCCGAGGATTTGGCCGGCTAACAAAGCAGCGTTCACAGCTCCTGCCTTACCTATCGCTAGCGTACCCACGGGTATCCCCCGCGGCATCTGAACTGTTGAAAGCAGTGAATCAAGCCCATCAAGTGACCACGCCTGAATTGGTACCCCGAGCACGGGGATCGTTGTTTTAGCTGCCATGACCCCGGCCAAGTGCGCGGCACCACCAGCGGCGGCAATGATCACCTCGAGACCGCGCTCCTCAGCGGTCTTCGAAAACTCTATAGCGACATCCGGGGTCCGGTGAGCAGACATCACTCGTGCTTCAGTCTTGATCCCAAGCTCTTCGAGCGTGGAGACTGCATGCTGCATGATCCCCCAGTCCGACTTCGATCCCATTACCACACCGACGGTCGGCGCCATCTTATCCCCTGCCTTATTTCGTACTGTTGACGGTTTATGTTGCGTTGCCGGTGACGTTGTCAGCGCCGGGAGATGGGGTCAAGTGCTCAGCACTTCTCTCGGACCATAGCTAAGCCTGGAGGCTGAGGTCTTCTCAGTAGAATGGGGACTCCGGAGGCTCTTTACCCAAGGAGCGCCACCAGGTGGTAGCTCTTCTTCCCTTTCCGCAGTAGAAGGAAACGGCCCTCGATCGCACTATCAGCGGTAACGCCTGCATCGACAGTCTCTACGCGCCGATTATTTACGTAGACACCGCCCCCCTCGACGGAACGTCGAGCATCGCCGCGGGAAGATGCAAGACCTGATTCTACCATGAGATCGATAACTGGTTTCCCTTGCCCCTCGAATTGGATCCGAGGGAGCTGAGTGGAGGGAACGTCCGCAAATACGTCTTTAATCTCGTCTCCCGTTAGACCTTCGATATCACCGCTGAACAAGGCCTGAGTCGCTCTAACTGCAGCCGCTAAACCGGTTTCTCCATGCAGGCGACGAGTCACATCTTCAGCAAGTGCCCGCTGGGCCGCCCTTCGGTGAGGCTCTTTCTCGATCGCATCCGCTAGTTCACGAATCTCACTCTGTCCAAACAGTGTGAAGAAGTTCAAATATCGCAGAGCGTCAGCATCCTCTACGTTGATCCAGTATTGGTAGAATCGAAATGCCGACGTCAACTCCTGATCGAGCCAAACGTTACCTGCTTCCGATTTTCCGAACTTGGTGCCCGACGAGTTTGTTACCAATGGATAAGTGACGCCGAAGGCTCTCGCTTTCTCCATACGGCGAACGAGATCAATCCCAGTGGTAATGTTGCCCCACTGGTCACTGCCACCCATCTGGACAGTACATCCGTCTCGGCGATAGAGCTCCAGGAAGTCGTATGACTGGAGAAGGGCATACGAAAACTCGGTGAACGAGATACCGGACTCTTGGTCCTGAATGCGACGCTTAACCGATTCCTTGGCCATCATCTGATTGACCGAAAAATGCTTGCCCACGTCTCTAAGGAAGTCGACAATCCTTAGGTCGCCTAACCAGTCAAGATTGTTGCGGACGAGTGCCGGATTGGATTTCACTTCGAAATCCAAAAAATGCTCCAGCTGGTCACGAATGCTCGCGGCGTTCTCTGCCGCGAGTTCCTTAGTGAGGAGTTGTCTTTCGCTGCTCTTGCCCGAAGGGTCACCTATCAGACCAGTCCCGCCACCAATTAGAGCAATCGGGGTGTGCCCTGCTCTCTGTGCGTGCACGAGCCCCATGATTGGGACAAGGCTACCGAGGTGCAGACTTCGGGCGGTCGGATCAAATCCAATATAGATCCGGCGCGACTCTTCTAGCAGGTGTTCGGAGACACCCTCAGTCGCGTCCTGCAGGAGGTCGCGCTCACGGTATTCATCCAGAAGGTTCATCATGAAGGTGAACGGTACCCGCCCAAACCGTAAGGTCAAGTGAAGAGTGCAAGCCGCTTGCTCGTGATGGACGCTACGTTCGATGTCGCAGGTCTGGTTTGCGGGCACTCCATTACTGTGTCAGGATGCAGCTATGGCTTCCTATGAAGACTTTTATAACATCGTGAGATCAATCCCCGAAGGACGGGTTTCTTCGTATGGGGTCATAGCGCGCCTGGCCGGGCTCCCCGGGCAAGCGCGTCAGGTCGGATACGCTTTGGGAGCCCTGCCGCACGCGAGCGACGTGCCATGGCACCGAGTTGTGAACGCCCGAGGCGAAGTGAGTGCCAGGAAGGGTGGCAGTGCGAGCGAGAAGATTCAGCGCTTGCTGCTCGAACACGAAGGGCTCGTTTTCGACGAACATGGCCGGCTAGACATGGTATGTGCGGCATGGCCAGACATACAGACCCGATGTGACTAGCAACCTCCTAAGACCCCTCGCTGCAAAAATCTCCAAGCCATATAACTGTATAACACATTTTTACTGGTTATTATTAAAAATAACTGTTAAAATACAACTATGACAGACAGTGTAATCGATTCCTGCCTAGAAGAGCGCTTCGGATGGATCTCTCTGGACTTCGTAAACACATGCGTGGTTACAAGATCAGGACCAGTCGATGCATTACGATCCCCCGCTCTCTTGTTCCAGTGGATGGAGCACGCAGAGCCTCCCGGATGGACTTCTTTGAAACCCGCTGACATTTCAGCGCAACGAACACTTCACATCGAAGCGCTGAACCTTCGTGTCGTCCTTGACCAGCTTTTCACTGCGCATGTGGCCGGCCATAACCCAAAAACGACGACCGAGCATGCCCTGGGACGACCAATCTCATGGACGCTCGCATCCAGTCGACTAGGACACAGCGAGCGTGGCACCCTTCTCGTTGAGAACCGATATGCCCCTCTTCATGCAGCTGCAGCCCTCGGGCCGATCGCCCAAAACGCAGTAGAGCTGATCCAGTCGGTAGACCCAGCCCGACTTCGGCGCTGCGCGGCGCATCTGTGCCTAAGATGGTTCGTCGACACGAGTAAGGGAGGGCGGCGCGGATGGTGCTCAATGGCCACATGCGGGAATCGTGCAAAAGCCGCCCGGTACCGGGCTCGCCAAGAGCGGGACACTGCCGAAGCCTGAGACTCGCCTCGTATCGATTTTGCCACCCCGAACTAGAGACGACCGGGGATACATCGGCACGGGAGGCTCTAGCGAAAAAGCATACTCACACGAGCTTCTACCATGTCGATCAGGCTGACGTCACCGGTCTCGCGCGCTTTCGCAAGAGCTTCGGACGCAGTAGCCCTTGCATCGGCCATCGAGCCAGTGAGAGCCTGCGCTACGGCAAGTACCGCGAGAGCTCGAGCGTCTTGACGATTTGACATCACCACCCCTTGGCGGGCGATAATCAACGCCGACTGTCCGTCTCTCTCCTCAATATAGATTTCTGACATACGGACCAAGGACGGGAGATGGTCGGCCCTATACTGCAGTGCCTGTTGGAAATGCATCGTCGCCGCAGCCAGTTGACCAGAACTGTACGCCTGCTCCCCCTGCGAGAACTCTAGTGCAGCCATATAGGCCATGTCTTCCGCGTCATGCTGCCAAGCCTGAGCCTGCAAGAGCTCGTCCCGATCAGCCTCGCTCCGAGGCAAAACCTGGAGAATTAAATCCGCCATCTCATCATCCGAATTCGACCCGTAAACGACACGTTCTGGCGGGTTGTTAGGGTTTCTAGGGTTTCCGGAAGAGTTATCGAAAGAAAACTCCTTTAGAATCGTTGTCCCAGCAGGTAGGTAGACCGGCTCTAGAAACCGATAATCGTCCTGCCAATTAAAATCCCAGTCGGGAATGTGGATCAGGGAAACCTCCTCGCCACTTGGCAGCACAGCCGTGGCGCGAAGATCCTTCCCGAGGTAGTGAGCGTGCGGATATACACTTAACACATCAACATCAACCGGAAGCGTGAAACTGTTGGACACCGCATGGTTGGGCATACCTGCTGGGATGTCGATCTGGAGTGAGCTAACGACCACTACTGCAGGGTGTCGTGTTGGCGCTCGGTCTGTAAAATAGAAATCAACCTCAGCCGTAACCTCCTGCGGTGTCCCAGAGGTCTGCATGTGCAACTGAACAACCAAGTCCGTCCCCGGCTCCAACCGCCAAGCCATCCCGTCTAGAGGAGGAAGCCTCGTCTTTCCAGGCGTCCACCCGATGAAGTGACCATCGGGGTTCCCAGCGCCACTCAAGAGGTCCATGCCATCAAAGCCTGGCTCAGGATCTTGCAGATCAAGCTGATGAGACGACTGAGTCTCATCGACCATCACACGCGCATGGTGAACAGCTGTCCTACTGCCCGGGCGCAGTTCGACATGCTCGACCCATCGTGTCGCCTCCACGGGGATGTCTACCACTAGGTTCCGATACACATCGCGACCCTCCGCCGGCAGATTGTAGACTGGCAATGTCAGCGTTAGATCAGGAACTCCAGGCTCCCACCCAGCTTCATCATCTAGTGCGAGTGTTTCTTGGCTGAGGGTCCCGGTCCCAGCCGGTGCGCCGTTCTCCCACCACTTGGTGAAGAGCTCTATCTGGCGATCTGTAAGGATACGCTCGCCCTCGAACGTCCCATGATCATCCCCCGGAAGCCACGGTGGCATCCTTCGCAAAGAGGTCATCCTAGCGATCTGATCAGCGCGCTCCGCCGCGTCTTCATAAGACAGCAGTTGAAACGGAGCCGACGGATTCTCCCCATGACAATCGAGACACTCACCAACAATGATCGGTGCGATATCAGATGACCAAGTGACCAGATCCGGAATGGCCTCCTGATCTTCACCCTCAACCGAGCTGCTCAACCAAACCAGCACGACTAAGACGAACGTACCCAGAGAGACTAGAGCCACTCTCGTTCGATACCAGTCTTGTTGTTTCCTGGAAGCCTTACCCGTCATAACATCTCCAGCCATAAGCAAACATCGACCGACTCGGCACAAATCCATGGCTACGGTGATTATAGAGCCATGAACGCTTTCGGTCGCCTTTGATGTGACCCATAACGAGACACTCAATCCCAATGCGAAGAACAATCTTAGTCATTCTCATAGGTATGACCGTGTCGGGATGCCACACCTTCCAGCCGACATCGATCGCTGAGCTGACCCCAGGTCAAGATATTCGAGTTCGAGTTTCAGGTGCATTTTCCGACTCGCTCAGCTCAATCTTACCCGGTGACTCACGATCTATGGAGGGAGCGTTTGTTGAATCCACGGAAACATCCGTATTCGTCGACGTGCCAGTGACATCCGAATACGAAGGGATGCGCCTCCAGACACTGAGCCAGCGGATAGAGATCCCCGCAGGTGAACTCCTCGACATAGAGTGGAAGCAACTGTCGGGTAACCGAACGGGAATTGCCGTCGGAACGGTCGTGGCCATTGCGAGCGCAATCGTTATTGGTCAACTCAGTGGCGACAAAGGCGGGGGCTCACCCCCCGGAGTCCCGGGACCCGTAGACTACATGGTCGCCACCCCATCACTCAGTATCAGCGACGCTCTATCGTGGATTCGGGGCCTCTGGTGAGACTGTTAGGTTTGAAGGGCTTAGGGCAGACAGATAGAGATTCGGTAACCCGTATCACCCCTCCAGGAATGGCGACGTGAAATCAATCAATTCAGCAGTGTTTCGTTCAGCCGCTTGTTTCGCCCTGATCGTGATCGGTCTTGCCTGCACCCGAAACCAAATCACCCTAGGTGGCCCACTGAGCCTTACGATATCTAGCAATGCGCCGGTCAGTGTCTCTGACAGTCTCGTTCTTCAGTATGACGTGACGGGTCAAACCCTTGCCGGGATGCAGGTCCTGTGGGGGGACGGTCAAATCGACTCTGTGGCCTTTTTGGGTTCCCAAACCGCCGGAGGCCGGCGTCCCCATCTCTACGATGCGGAAGGTACCTATACCATCCGAGCTACCGCGGTTGATCAGTACCAAGGGAGCACCGTTTCGGAGCTTTCAGTGACGATAACGCCATAAATCAAGTCATAATCAAATGACTTAGATACATACTTTTTCGCATTCCAGCGCTTGCCCAAAAAGCCAGTACTAAGGATCTTATTAGCTGGTGATTTTTTCACCTAACAGCATTTCGAAGCGCATGATGTCTGGCCCGTCCTCGACCACGCGCGAATCACACCCTTACAACAACAGGGAGAAGGATGAAAACCTTCATTACAGCCATGAGCAGATTAGCCGCTGCAGTAGCGGTTGTTTCTGTTCTGGCGGTGTCCCCCGTCGCTGCCCAGACCGGTACGGTCACGGGCTCGATAACAGACGCCGCGACTGGCGCGGGCATTCAGTCCGTGCAGGTGTACCTAGCAGATACAGGGCTTGGCACCTTGACCAACGCAAGTGGTCGATTCCTCATTCTGAACGTTCCAGCGGGCAGCTACACTCTGCGCGCAGAACGGCTCGGATACGGGACCCAAGAGATGCAAGTCAGCGTGACTTCGGGCGGCACCGTCGCGCAGGACGTGCAGCTTCAAACGGAAGCCCTAGGGCTCGATGAACTGGTCGTCACAGGGACGGCCGGCGCAGCCAGGCGGCGTGAGATTGGTAACACAATCGCGCAGCTAGAGGTGGCTGACATCGCGGAACCTCCGCAGAGCGTGGATGCCATCCTCCAAGGCCGAGTCGCAGGTATGACTGTGATGAACGCCTCGGGTAACGCTGGCTCAGGCGCTAGGATTCGACTCCGCGGTAACGTGTCAATCGCGCAGAGCAACCAGCCACTGATTTACGTGGATGGAGTGCGCATGCGCTCGGAGGCTTTCGACAAGAACGTTCCGGCGACTGGTTATCCAGGACGCTCCGGAAATGACGTCGCGAGCCCGCTAAACAACATCAACCCGGCCGACATCGAGCGAATCGAGGTCATCAAGGGTGCGGCAGCGACAACCCTATACGGGACGGAAGCTGCTGCCGGTGTTATCCAGGTCTTCACCAAGCGTGGTCACCAGGGTGCTCCTCAGTGGACAGCCTCGATCGAGCAAGGTGTGGCCCAGATGGGTGCCTTTGGAATCTCGAGCGACCTAACACCAGACTTCGAAGCCCCAGAGAGTGAAGCGGGCGGTACTCCGGAGTTCATGTTCATCGACCCATGGCTGCGTAGCGCGCATCAGCAGCGCTACTCTCTGTCAGTCGGTGGTGGTGCCGAGGACCTTCAGTACTTCGTCTCTGCAGCTATGGAAGACGATGACGGCACGCTTCCGAACGACAACGAAAAGAAGACGAACGTCCGAGGAAACTTCACCTTCACTCCAGCTGAGAATCTTCAGCTTCAGTGGAACACGTCGTTTACGAAGCAGAACTTCACCAACACAGCTGCCGGAAATAATGCGCACGGCCTGACGCTGAACGTCTACCGTCGCTCACGGAACTACTTCGGTAACGAGAAGAAAGAGAATCTCGATAAGCTGCTAGGTCAGGAGATCGCCACGGGGATCGACCAGTTCGTCACAGGCGGTACAGCCACGTACAGCCCCAGTGCGAACTTCACCAACCGGCTGACGGTTGGTTACGACTTGGCACAACAGGACAACCGTAACCTTCGTCCCTTTGGGTTTGTCCGTGCACCGGATGGAATCCTCAACAACGGACGTTCCCGGTTCGAAACGCTCACGTTCGACTACGTGGGCTCGTACAGCTTCGGACTGCCAGGCGGTATCAACTCCGCCCTTTCGTTCGGTGGTCAGAGCACGACCTCGGACATTCAGCGGACAACCGCATACGGTGAGGACTTCCCTGGCCCAGGTGACCCAACGGTCACGACTGCGGGTACGAAGCTTGGATTTGAGCAGCGCGAGCGCGTAGTTAACGCTGGCTTCTTCGCTCAGAACGTATTCGACATCGCGGACAAGTACTTTATTACGGCCGGTTTCCGGATTGACGGAAACTCTGCCTTCGGTTCCGACTTCGGTCTTCAGTTCTATCCGAAGCTCAGCGGCTCCTGGGTTATGTCCGACGAGGACTTCTGGGGCTCCGACAGTCAGCTGAAACTGCGTGCAGCATGGGGACAGTCCGGACGGGCTCCGGGCGCCTTTGACGCGGTCCGGACCTACGATGGTATCGGCTGGGGTGGGCAACCCGCCTTCTATCCGCGTGTTCTTGGTAACCCGGACCTCGGTCCGGAGCGGACATCCGAATGGGAGCTCGGCTTCGACGGAAGCTTCATCGGTGATCGCCTCGCCCTCGACGTGACGTACTACAACCAGCACACGACGGATGCACTGTTCGCAGTGCGCCAGATCCCGTCGAACGGTGCCTGGGGCTCTCAGCTGGAGAATGTTGGAGAGATCTTCAACAAGGGCCTAGAGGTCACGATGAACATGTTGATGATCAACACCGATGCATTCTCATGGGATCTCGGTGGCTCGTTCTCAACGAACGCCAGTGAGGTCGGCCTCCCGGGTGAAGTCACCGAGTTTTCGGTTGGCGGAAACGGGTGGATCATTGATGGCCAGGCAGCACCGGTCATCCGTGGCGAAATGGTCATGAACCCCGACGCCATCGCGGATCCGATCATCGAGGACGACCAGATTTACGGTCCGAACCAACCCACCGAGATCATGGGGATCAACTCCGTGTTCACATTACCTGGTGGCGTTAGGCTCTCGGCTCGTGGAGAATATCAAGCCGGTCATTATGTAACGGCCACGATCGCCAACTCTGCGGTCAGCCGTAACGTTATCTGGGCTGGGTGCTTTGAAGCTTACCAGACCGCAGGAGCGGCCCCGGTCACTTCAGCGGCTCCAGGCTACGGACAGTTGACCGCGCTTGAGCGGGCACGCTGTGACCGCAGGGGAACGGACAGCAACTTCTGGGCTGAGAAGGCGGACTTCTTCAAGATCCGTGAAGTTTCAGCACAGTTCCCGCTTCCCACATCGTTGGTACCCGGCTCGTCCGGAGCCACGCTCACGCTCGCCGGCCGGAACATCTTCCGCTGGACGAACTCCGAGTGGACCCACTTCGACCCAGAGATGGGTGGTAACAACGACAACAACCCGATCAGTCGCAATGGAGCGTCGTCAGGAAGCTTCCTGGTAACCTCCATCAGCGAGCACATTCCGGCGCCGGCGATTTGGACAGTCGCTCTCCGCGTCGTCTTCTAGGAGTTGATCAACATGAACAACAAGACAACAGAAGGCGCCAAGCGGAATCTGACGCGCGGTCTCGCGCTCGGAATGCTTTTCGCTGTGGCAGCCTGCGACACGACAGTCACGAACCCCGGGCCGATCAGCTCAGAGTTCCTCGACGTTCCTGCGGCCCAGGCCGCGATCACGAACGGAGCAGGCCGAGGACTTTCTGACGCTCTGAACTATATCGCGTATACGGGTGCGGCTATCTCCAGAGAAGTACATCCCTCTGGCTCGACGGGTAGTTTCGGCATCACGCCGTTTCAGCAGGAAGGCTCGCTTCGGTTTGATGAAGTGGGCTCACATTGGAGCCAAGCTCACCGTGCGCGCGTCCTCGCTAAAGAGGGTATCGCGCGTATCCAAGGTCTGGATGCAGCTGACCAGGATCAGTCGATCCTAGCCCGACTCAATCTGTACGCCGGGTATATAAGCCGCATGATGGGCGAGAATATGTGCAATTCTGTTATCGACGGTGGAGCCGCAGGCTCATCCGACGTGCACCTCAACGATGCTATAGCTTATTTCAACCAAGCTGCTAGCCTCGGCTCCGGTGATGTTGCAACTGCTGCCGTCGCGGGTCGTGCATCCGCATATGCGCAACTAGGCAACTGGTCTAGCGCTGTTGCGGACGCAGCTACGGTCCCGGCGGGTTTCAGCTACTCGCAGAATTACTACGACATCGGTGACGACAACCAGTCGAACCGTATTCACGTTGCCACCAAGGCCATCCCGTATAAGGCACACTCCCAGATCTTCACTTGGATAGCCGAATACAACAGCGCCGACGCAGACGGTAACGGTATTTACGACGACGACCCGCGTGTGCCATGGAAGGTTGGTGGTGAAAATGGTGACGCGGCGTCAGCGTGCTGTGGACTGATCGCTTGGAATCCACAGCAAAAGCACAACAATGACGACTCGCCTATCGAGCTTTCTTCATATGAGGAAATGCAGCTGCTTATCGCAGAGGACAAACTGCGTAACGGCAGTGATATGGCAGGCGCCGTCGCAATCATCGATGCGCTGCGGACCGCAGCCGGTGTAGCTACCGAATCGCCAGCCGACATGGCTGCCGCGTGGACGTACTACAAGCGGGAGCACGCGATTGAGATGTGGCTAGAAGGTCGTAGACTCCCTGCCATGCGTCGTTGGAATGATGCTGGCGATCCGGAGACTCACCTGCAGGCGCTCGAACAGATCGGTGATGGATCAACATCGACAGGTGCACACTTGTCGACACGTAGTTTCTGCTTCCCAATTCCGGAATCAGAAATCGACACCAACCCGAATATCTCGGGATGATCCGGTAGTAGGTTCCGGAACGACAATCGGGGTCGGTGCCAT
>DLTN01000029.1:33336-39254 GCA_002500925.1 Gemmatimonadales bacterium UBA7835
GTCGATTTAATCCAAGGAGACCTAACAAATGAGGCTTGCCCACTACGCCACCTCACTCCTCGCAGCATGCGCCATCATCTCACCGTTGTTAGCGGCGCCCGCGAATGCGCAGCAATCGACTCCAGCACACGCCCACCTTCGACACGCTGCCGATGAATTTCGTGGCACGCCTGACGGTGCCGGCTTGCTACCTACCGCAAACGCGGAGGCCGAAATCGCCCACCAACACGCAACCTTAGCAGGTCGGGACCCACTAAGTTTGGAAGGGATGCAGCGCCACATGCCACATGTGATTCACGCCATCGATCCTACGAAAGTCGAGGATGGGCCTGGCCTCGGATACGGTGTCATCGCAGCGGCGAATGGTGCTGCTCGCCACACAGAGTTGGCTGCAGCATCGGAAGGAGCATCAGACGCAATCGAGGCACACGCAGTCCACGTAGCGACTGCAGCTAGAAGTGCAATGAGCTATGCTGATAAAGCGGTCGAATTGGCTGAAAACATCCAGAATGCAGAGAGCGCCGAGGTAGCGGCCGAGATGCTCGCGGAACTTACGAAGCTGACAGACGCAATCCTTAATGGGATAGACGCAGACGGTAACGGGCGCATCGGATGGCAGGAAGGTGAGGGTGGCCTTTCTCAGGCAGTCACCCACATGGGACTGATCAAACGGGCTGAAGGGATAGGCGGGTAATCTTTTGAGGATCCGCCGCGGCACCCGCTGGGGTGCGTTCTACCTTACAGCTGCTCTCATAGGACCCATGCAAGCGGTTGGCCAAAGCCCCGACTCTGTCCTTATAGCGAGCGACACAACCGTAGGGCCACCCGATACGGTTCTTGTGATACCAGCAGGTCTAGAAGCCTCGTGGCGATCCTCGGTGCTACCTGAGACCGCTATTCCACCAGAAGCGCAACTTCACCTAGCACACCTAGCCGAGAGCTTCCCAGATACACCTGGTGGAGAGAGTCTGCTCAAGATCGCCATGCTTGAGGGTGAGATCGCGGCCGCCTGGGTTCGCGTAGCGGGAGTCGACACACTCGATGTCACTCGCATGATCGAGGCCATGACTCATGTGATTCACGCTATTGATCCCGCCGAAGTGAGATCAGGTAACGGCATGGGTTACGGATTTCGACGCGCTGCAGAGGACGTCCAAACACAAGCAGAGATGCTGCAGATAGCTGTGCCAGACACGCTATCGCCGGCCATAGCGTTCCACGCGCCATTTGTTAGCTATGCTGCGTATATCGCTCAAGCTCGCGCTGATGATGTCATTACCCTGGCTCGTCAAGTACAGTCGGCTCAAGACGTAACCAGCGCACTGCCCTTGATCAAGAGACTTGCTGAAGCAGTCCGAGCAATGATGTATGGAGAAGATGTCGACAATGATGGGCGCATCGGTCGAAACGAGACCGAAGTCGGCCTGGCTCAGGCGGCGTACCATCTTTCACTAGTCTATCGGATGGCTGGAGCAGAGATGCCCTCGATCCGGCCGTGGGAGTTAGTGGAGTCTCTCGGACTAGATACGTTAGGACGGCAGCCTGACTCGGTCCGATTCCGTCGCCGCCGAGGGGGACCTTAGCCTTTTTGAGGCGCTTCGAGCAGCGCGCCGAAAACAAACCAGAAAGGCCAGACAGAAGGAACCCGCACATCTAATGTGCGAACAACCTCAGAAAATCACTCGCAACTCACACAGTTGTTGTTGTTTCCAGACCCAAGACTTTCGAGCAGTGCGATTGTTGAAGGAAACGGAGAAATCCTCTGAACCGGACCGTTCGCCATATCTGCAGTCGTGTGGCCCCGGCGACTAACGAAGGTCGCCTCAGCTCCCTTGTCTACCAGGTACAAGATCACTTCATTGTCACCGCGAGAAGCTGCCCAGTGCAACGGTGAAAACCCGTTGGCATCTCGAGCGTTCACGTCAGCACCCAGCTCCTCAACTAGATATTGAAGGGCAGGAAGCCACGCCTCTGGCGCGTGACGATGAGAGACACCGGCAAACCCAGTGCCATACGCATGACCAGTGGCAGCGTGAATTGGATATACATCAGGTCCCCCGACCGGTACCGGCGGAAGGCCTGACGGATCCGTCTCTGCCCCTGGGGGCTCGAACGCGAATCGACGGGACGGCGCCTTCATCGTTGGAATGTTGGCGTCAGAGCCAGCCTCGATTAGCATCTGCATCGCAGGAAGGTCCAGGGCGTACGCCGCGCGCCAAAAAGGCGTTGCTCCTCTCGTGTCTACGTCCAACTGACTGAACGTGTACTCCATGAACCAAAGGTGCTTAGAGAGGCGCACATTTGGATCCGCGCCCGCATCAAGCATAGCCCGCATCACATCCAGGTGCGTCGCTTCCTGTTGCTGATATGCCTGCTGCTGCGGGTACCTCGCCTTGGGAGCCCAGTAGCTGTTAATAACCGCATACAACGGAGTCAGGTTTGCGTGGCTCCCCACGTTTGGATCCGCACCGCGCTCCAGCAATTCGAGGGCAAGATCGTAATGTCCGTTCACTATCGCCATTAGCATCGGACTAGTCAGGTCTCCGGCCGTCTGCTGATCGATATTCGCACCAGCCTCTAAGAGCGCGAAGACCGCGTCAGGCTCACCCTCTCGCACTGCATGATGCAAGGCAGTTAATCCGCCCTGCCTATAGACCAAGTCTGTGTAGGAATTGCTATACTGGTCTCCCCGCTGCCCGTTCGAGCTAACTGATACTTCACCGAGGTCAGGGTCGGGCAATGGCTCATCGCGTCGCTGGATAGGGCCCGCGTCTGAAGCATCGACACGCGCTGCGTTCGCCGCACGCACCGCTGCCTGCACTTCAGCAGGAGAAGGCTGCCATGATGTCCCCTGAGGCTGGTCACCACGGAATGCGGCAAGAACCTCGTCGCGGACGCTACCGGCAGCCCGGTCCTCCGCAGCGATCTTGGGGATATCTACCACGTAGCTTGGAATAGAGATCTCTGCCCCAGACGCCAGCAATGCCCTCAGGACATCGGTCCTTCCCGCAGAGGCTGCAAACATGAGCGCCGTCTGCCCACGACGGGTCTCGGCAGCATTCACATTCGCACCTGCCTCGATCAACGCCTCCACTACTTCAACGCTCCCGGAGGCAGCTCCGAAGTGCAAAGATGTGACAGAGCCCGTCGATGTGATCGCATCCACGTCAGCACCAGCATCCAACAAAACAGACACAACCGCGTCGCGTCCTGAGCGACTCGCTATGTGCAGTGGCGTGTAGTCTCCCAACCGCGTCACGGCACCGACATTCGCACCAGCGTAGATAACCATACTAGCGAGTTCCGCGTTGCCACTCTCAGCTGCCCAGTGGAGAGCTGTCATCCCATCCCCTTGGGCGGCATTAACATCCTCCCCCGAGCGGAGCAGCTCCCGCACATGGTCCACCTCACCCCTCATGGCGGCATCAGCAACCGGGGACTGGTCTGTAGCACCTGCCCAGAGCAAGAGTGTCAGACCTAGTGCCAGCGGCGCCTGCGCCCGCACACGGAATCCAGGCGCATAACCCGATCGAGCCATCCTAGTCCCCTAGCCCCTGAGCTCGAGCGGTCGACATCGGCATCGAAAGCGAAAGCTCTCCGGTGCTGTCCCCGAAACTATCCATATCCGTGTGCCCAAGGGTGTGCATGAAGCTAAGCATCGCATTAGCCATAGGAGTCCCATCCGGGGCCTTGAGATGCATGTTCCCCTCTAGCCCACCATTAGCTCCACCTAACGCGATGAGGGGCGCCCTCCGATGGTTGTGGAGGTTTCCGTCGGCCATAGGCGAGCCGTAAATGATCATCGTCTTGTCTAGCAGGTGGGAGTCACCCTCTTGAATCGCCGCAAGCTTCTCCAAGAAATAAGGCAGCATCCCGACGTGGTATTTATTGATCAGGTGGAAATCGAGGATTGCTTCCTCACGTCCACCGTGGTGTGACGCCGGATGGAACGGCTTGTCCGTGCCACTTTCCGGGAAGACGCGGGCTGAAGAATCACGACCCATCTTGAAAGAAAAGACCCGTGTTGTATCCGAAGCAAAAGCGAGCGCTTGGAGGTCAAACATGAGCTGGACATGCTCTTCGAAGGAGTCGGGGACTCCTGCCGGAGCAGACGGAAGCGCTCTCTCTTCGCCCGTGGAGTTCTGTGCCTCAATCATCTGGATACGACGCTCAAGTTCCCGAACGTTCTGCAAATAACGCTCAAGCCGTTCTCGGTCGTTCGGCCCCAGTTCACGCTGAAGTTGATTTATCCTACCCGTGACCCAGTCGAGAATCGAAGCCGATGTCCGACGGCGAAGTGCCCGCTCGCCAGCTGTGCCACCAGCTCCAAATAGCTGCTCAAATGCGACGCGGGGGTCACGGATGACGGGGAGGGGTTCGGTAGGTGACGCCCATGAGATCGAATCTGTGTATACGCACGTGTACCCATAGGCGCATCCCCCCGACTGATTGATGTTCTCAATACAGAGCTGCATCGAAGGGATCGGCGTATCCTGACCGAAGCGGTTCGCATGCATCTGGTCCAATGAAGTTCCTACGAACACGTCGGAGCCTTCAGTCTGCTTCGGATGCTGCTGGGTGAGGAACACGGCACTTGAACGGAAGTGATCTCCACCGATCTCAGGTGCCTGGAAGGCTTCAGCCATCCTGACATCGGTATTGCTGATAATCGTCAGATAGTCGCGCCAAGGGTCCAGCGGCATGAGTGCGCTAGGAGACAAGTCAAAGCCACGACCTGCAGAGGCTGGAGCCCACAAGTTCTGACTGGCTCCCCACTCGTTGCAGCCAGCCGCACCGTGGACCATTTCGATCGCAACAAGCCGTGTCGGGTCAACTTCGGCTGCTTTCGCGGCGCTGAGTCGCCCGGCCGGCACCATGGCATCGAGAAAAGGCAGAGCGATAGATGCGCCCATCCCCCGGACGAAGGTCCGGCGCTCCATGTGCTTTCCACTTATGAAGTGCATGTCTTATCTCCTAAAGCAACCGCTTAGAGCGACCGCATGATTCTCTTATTCTCTGTCTGCTCCATCAGCTAGAGCTCCCGCTCTCTGCTGCTGGAATGCGTCGCTATTCACGACACCCATCACAAACGACGACAGACGCCAGTCATCGTCCCTCGCGTTCCGAACGATCGACCGAACCGTGGGCTGATCGTAATGCTCTACCCTACGCCCTAGGGCATACGCCATAAGATTTTGAGTGAAGTTTCGCACTAAAACTGTGGGGCGCTCCATCAATGCGTCGTTCAATGACCCAGGACTTGTGACCGGGGTGCCATCATAAAGCTCTCCCCGAGTGTCTAGTGCCATACCGTTCTCACGGATACGCCACCGCCCGGTGACATCATAATTATCAAGCGCCAAACCAATCGGATCCATGAACGAATGACAAGCGTTACACGTAGGGTTACGACTGTGCTGTTCCATCCGTTCTCTTGTCGTAAGCATGCGTCCGTCTGCGGCGCCCTCAGTTTCTTCCAGTGTCGGAATCCCCGGAGGAGGAGGAGGAGGGGGCGTCCCCATAATCACCTCCATGACGTATTTCCCGCGCAACACCGGGGAAGTTCGGCCAGCCACGGACGTCAGAGTAAGGATGCTGGCATGGCCAAGCAGCCCTCTCCGATTTTCATCCGCGTACTCAACGCGACGGAAATCCTCTCCAATCACTCCGTCGATACCATAATGCCGAGCAACCCGCTCATTCATGAACGAGTAATCGGCAGTGAACAGATCAAGAACGCTGCCATCTTGATGAACAAGATTTGAGAAGAATAATTCCGTCTCACGGCGAAGTTCGTCAGCTAAGCGTTGGTGAAAATCAGGATAGAGCAGTCTATCAGGATGTACCTTGTCTAGGTCGTCTAGCCTAAGCCACTGCGCTGCAAAGCGGGTCGCCAAAGCTTCGGACCTCGGGTCCTC
>DLTN01000027.1 GCA_002500925.1 Gemmatimonadales bacterium UBA7835
CGGGGATCTAGGCTGTCAAAGAGATGTCAGACATTGCGTGATTGCACCGCTCCCCCACAGCCTGCTTAAGGACTTCAATACAGGAGGTTAGCGATGGGTAAGAAAGAGCTGCGCGAATCTGTGGGACTGCTAGCTATTTTTCTCAGTCTCATATTCGTTGGCATGGAAATGCGACAAAACAATATCATTGCGCGTGCTTCAGCGATTAACGAACTCGCAGCGAATCAGAGAAACTGGCTGCTTGACGTTGTAACCGACGCTGAGCTCTCAAGCATTTGGAGTGAATACTTGTTCAACGCAGTTCCCGCAGAATCGTTCAACAGACGGGATCAAGCTCGGTTAACTGGGCTTCAGCAGGCTTTGGTTATCAATATGGAGAACGCATTTCTGCAGCGAGAAATAGGCCTTCTTCCTGATGAGTTGAGTAACCTGTATCACTTCGCTCGATCACCTGTGTTCTCATCCGATAACTTCGCGGCGTTCTGGTCCAACGAACGGTATCGGTATCATCCCACTTTTGTCGCTGCGCTTGAGCAAGAATATCCGAATCTACGCCAATAGAGCTCGCTACCAGTGGCACCACAGACGAACTCGAAAAAACCTCTCTCCGACATGCGGCAACAATTCGGCAACAATCTGGCACGAAAAAGGCCCCTCCGAGTGGAGGGGCCAATCCCTAAAAGCCTTACAGCTCAAGGGATGCCGGAGGAGGGACTTGAACCCCCGACACACGGATTATGATTCCGTTGCTCTAACCAGCTGAGCTACTCCGGCGAAGCGGAAAAAGGTCATGGGGGCCTCCGGCCGTGTCAACTGCTTATTGCGAGCATCTATTAGGAAGAAGAACTAGATTCAATCGAGTTGATGGCTTTGGCTATTAAAGGATTCTTTTTCCAAAATTGGAGAATATCCACAATGGAACTCAGTGTACCTCTGATTTCGGCCACTGTTCTGGGGGTAGGAGCCTTATTCACGAGCATCCGAGTGCTCTTTGAATATGAGAGAGGAGTAGTCTTCCGACTTGGTAAGCTTACCCGCGCTAAGGGACCGGGCCTGATCTTCCTCATTCCTTTCGGTATCGATCGTATGCGGAAGATGGACCTTAGAATAGTAGCCCTCGACATCGCGCCGCAGGACACCATTACAAAGGACAACGTATCTGTTCGAGTAAATGCGGTGGTGTATTTCCGGGTCGCAGATCCAACTAAGGCGATGATTGAGATTGAGGATTACTATTTTGCAACGAGTCAGCTTGCCCAGACGACTCTCCGTTCGGTGATTGGACAATCCGAACTAGATGAACTCCTCGCCGAACGTGAACGTATTAATGAGGTCGTGCGAGTGATCATTGATGAAGGGACCGATCCTTGGGGTATCGAGGTCACAGGTGTCGAGATTAAAGACATCGACCTTCCTCAAGAAATGAAACGGGCCATGGCAAAGCAGGCCGAGGCAGAGCGAGAGCGCAGAGCCAAAGTGATCAATGCTGAGGGGGAGTATCAGGCGTCGACAAAGCTGATTCAGGCGGCGGAGGTGATTGAGCAGTTCCCGGTCGCGATTCAGCTCCGATTCCTGCAGACGGTGGCCGAGGTCGCTGTGGAGAACAATTCGACCACTCTCTTCCCTATCCCAATCGACCTGTTCTCTCAGTTCGTCAAGGAACCAAGTGCTGTGACCTCGGAGGGGAAAGCGAGGGCCCTCAAGCTTGCGAAGGAGGCAGCACTGGCGAGTCTTCCTGATAGTGCAGCGGCATCGGGCACCCTAGCTGACACCAGCGCACCAAAAATCACCAAATCGGAGCGTGTGCTTCTCGAAGGATCAGCGGAAGACTCTGAGACGATCGAACCCGACGATACCCAACAAGATTGACGAGCGTTGTCAGCGCGGGGGGGGGCGGTGCCCATCGGGGGTCGTCGGGGTGAAGCGGTAAAGGACCTCGCCCTCCCGAATCATTCCGTACTCCTCCCGGGCAATCCGCTCAATGATTGCTGGATCCTGCTCTAGTTGTTGAAGCTCAACTTTCAGTGAGTCTATTTTAACCCTGGCCTCTTCCAAGCGCCTCCCTTCAACGACCACGTTAGCCCGAGCCTCTAAAAGATCCCGAACCGAAGATCCTCCGCCAAAGACCGCGTAGTAACCCGCGGCAACGAGTAGCATCGGCACCACCGACCGTTTCAGTGTGAATCTTGCTGACCGCCTCTTATTGGTACGTGGTGCCATTGATCAGCCCCAGAGCCCGCGGCCGGGATACCGGGCCATTGAACCGAGCTGCTCCTCAATACGAAGTAGCTGGTTGTATTTTGCTACGCGGTCAGTACGGCTAGCGCTGCCCGTTTTGATCTGACCAGCGCCTGTCGCTACGGCAAGGTCTGCGATGAACGTGTCTTCTGTCTCACCAGACCGATGGGAAACGACACTTTTGTAACCAGATTCTCTTGCGATACGCATTGTTTCTAATGTCTCAGTTAGGGTACCGATCTGGTTCACCTTGATCAGAATAGCATTAGCCGCACGACCACGAATCCCCTTCTCTAGACGGTCCGCGTCAGTAACGAAAAGGTCATCCCCCACAATCTGTACATCACTTCCAATGGCCTCAGTCAAAGCCGTCCAACCATCCCAGTCGTTCTCGTCGAGAGGGTCTTCAATCGAACTGATAGGGTATTTTGCAACCCATTGACTCCAAAATTCAACCATTTCGTTAGAATCGCGCCGCTCACCTCCTGACCAGTGGAAGACATACTGGCCATCCTGAAAGAACTCAGCGGCGGCGGCATCAAGAGTTAAGACAACGTCTCTCCCTGTTGTGTAACCAGCTTTCTCAATCGCCTCAAGGACAACCTCAATTGCCTCTTCGTTGTTCGCCAAGTCAGGGGCGAAGCCCCCTTCATCGCCAACAGCTGTGTTTCTTCCCTGAGCGCTGAGAACGTTTTTCAGGTGATGAAAAATCTCGACACCCATGCGCAGACCTTCCGAAAAGGTTGCCGCTCCAACGGGCATAACCATGAATTCTTGGATGTCGACATTGTTGGGTGCATGCGAGCCCCCGTTCAGAATATTCATCATCGGTACAGGCAACGTGCCCACGTCTTTTGAAGTCGCGAGGTAGCGCCAAAGTGGTAGTTGGCTCTCCGCCGCCGCCGCTCGCGCCACCGCCATCGAAACCGCAAGTATAGAGTTGGCCCCAAGCTCCTGCTTGTTCGGCGTGCCATCCAAGTCGATCATCGCCTGATCAATATCCACCTGCTCTCGAACCTCGAATCCTCTTACCACGTCCGCGATCCTCTCGTTGACGTTGCTAACAGCCTTGAGAACACCTCTACCCAAGAAACGCTCGTGGTCACTGTCCCGCAGTTCCACAGCTTCATGCGCCCCTGTAGAGGCTCCCGATGGAACGGCAGCACGACCAAGCACGCCGGACTCAAGGGTAACCTCAGCTTCGACAGTGGGATTACCCCGAGAATCTATGATCTCGCGCCCTCGAACATCGACGATTGTCGACATTTATCCTCCTCCGATGGGTTCTATCTCTGTCTGAGCCCCTTGCGCCTGCAACTGCATCACAGCGTTTCTGGCTCCTTCCGTCAGTTCATTTCGGTCTTCCATGTTGAGTCCGTCAACCTCGATCGGCATCCCAACCCTCACGGTTATAGTTCCCGGCTTTATTCTTAGGGAGCCCTTCTTCATTACTTCGCGTGATCCCACGACCGCCGCCGGCAAGACATCGACCCCGGTCTGTATCGCCAAAACAAAGGCACCCTTCTTAAACTTCTGAAGCTCACCAGTTTTTGTGCGCGTGCCTTCAGGGAACATGATGATGGTAGGGCTCTCATTTTCCAACAGGTCTTTCGCAACGTCCAAAGACCGAACTGCAGCGCTTCGGTCCTGCCGATCAACAAAAATATGTCCACATGAGCCAATCGCTCGGCCAAAAATTGGGATGCTTGCCAGTTCTCTCTTCGCCACGAACACGAACGTGCCGGGAATCAAAACGAGTGCAAGAACGTCATACCAAGAGGAATGGTTCGCCACGAGAATCTGGGGCTTACTCGGATTGATCAGTTCGATATTCTCAAAACAGATCTTCACTCCGGAGATCCATAGCAGCTGACTAGCCCACCGCTTGGGACTTTTCTGACAGATGCATGTCTTATCCGATGAACCCGTCAAAACAGCCCAAATCATACGACCACCGTACCAGATCGTCGCCGGACCAATCCAGATCAAAACCCCGATCAGTCGGATCATCCTTCCCTCTCAGTTACTCTGTCCTCAACCGCCCAGTGATCGAACCCACCCCTAACAACCCCCGAAAGGGTTCCGTCCTCCTCCTTAAGCCAGACCCCTTCTCCCTCAGACACGGAGCCAACTTTCGTCACAGTCACTCCATAGCGATCTAAAAAGTGAAGGGGATCGACGATGCCTGGAGCGGTTACGAAGCATAACTCGTAATCTTCGCCGCCGGCCAAGGCATCCCGAAGAGCCTCAGTTCTACCGAAGTGATCGATCGCAGCCCTCCCGACCGGAATGTCCAGTGCGCTAAGTGTAATCTTCACACCAGATGACGCCGCAATGTGCCCAGCATCCCCAATGAGTCCATCTGATATGTCGATCATCGCATGGGCAAATAAATCCTTCGCGATATACAGTGCTTCGTTCACTCGTGCTGCAGGCGTCGCAAATGCTGAGCGGAGAGCCTCTGTTGGTGTCCCCCCATCTCGCCATACCCTGACTGCCGCCGCACTCGACCCTAGTGAGCCTGTGACCCAGACCTCGCCTCCTGACTTTGCCCCATCTCTCCTAACGGGAGAGGTGCTCTTCCCTAGAGCCACGACATCGACCATCAAAGGGCCAGGTGATGCCGATATATCTCCACCGATCACAGATGCGCCAACCTTGACCGCCGCATCTGCGATCCCTGCCTGGACCTGCTCGAGGTCAAAAGCTCCTTCACGCTGCCCAGCAATCGACACTAGAAGGCCAACGGGGACGGCAGCCATTGCGGCCATGTCGGAGAGTGCGGCAGTAGCAGCACGGTAACCAACTTCTTGATCAGTAATCCACTCACGCCTGAAGTGCACGTCTTCGACACAAAGGTCAGTACTGACAACCCACCCGCCTTCCAGCACTGCTGCATCGTCTCCAGGACCGAGACTCACTCCGGGGGGCAAGGAACTGTCGAAGTCATGCAATCGGGTAATCAGATCAAACTCGGCGCCAGGACCGAAACGCGAGCCCCTATTATTCATTGATCGGCCTCGGCGTCAAAAACTACAAATGGAAATGGGAGGTTACTCCGTAAATCCGTCTTCTCTTTAAGTACGTCAGGGATCCTCTCGGATACATCTGACGGCATCAGCCCTGCCCCTCTTTCGCAAATTCGTGCTGCCCTTCCAGAAAGGTAGAGTCCAACGGCACCAGCGACAGTTGGCTCTAGCCCCTGAGCCATCAGTGCACCGCACACGCCAGAGAGCATATCTCCCATACCGGCAACAGCCAGATCTGATGAGCCCTGGGTGTCAAACAGAATCGGCTGAGCAGGAGACGTAACTATCGAAGGGGCCCCCTTTAAAAGCACCGAAATTGAGCACTCAGAGGCAAACGCACGTGCTAAATCAAGTCGTGAATCCGCTGATACCAATTCGGGCGCGAGCCGGGTCATTTCACCGTAGTGCGGTGTTATCAACACCGGCCGCATAGATCCTATCTGGCTCAACGATATGGATCCTTGAGCAGCCAAATTGAGCGCGTCGGCATCGAGAAGTACTGGCTGGCTTCCTTGACCCAGGGCCTCGGCCAGCATGATTTCGCTCTCGAGTCCTGTTCCTAGTCCGGGACCCACCACAAGGGCATCCGCCTGCGCTGCCGCCTCTTGTAAAGCCTCACGATCTTCCGCGGGAATGAAGATCGCCTCAGGGATCGCGGCCTGGACCAGATCACGATTCGCAGCGGAAGTACAGACCTGCACAAACCCGGCTCCCGCATGAAACGCGCCACGAGCAGAGAGAATCCCCGCACCGGCCATACCCATAGCTCCACCTACGATTAGTAGGCGACCAACTCGGTTCTTGTGCGTGTCTGTCTCGCGAACTGGTAGCTGGCCGCGTGCCCACTGGGGGGTGACGATCCTGCCTACGGCATCAGACTCGGACAATGGAGGCAGGCCAATCTCCAACGTGACATGGCGCCCGACATATCCCCTAGCAGGATGAAGTAGAGTTCCTGTCTTTGGCGCACCGAACGAAATGGTTAGCTCGGCTTTAATGACCTCACCCGGTATGGCACCTGAAGTGGCATCCGCGCCCGACGGAATATCAAGTGACACCACCGGAGTATCCGAAGCGTTAATCAGCCTGATCGCGGCCGCCTCTCGCTGCCGCGGAGCTCCGCGAGCCCCAGTTCCGAGAATACCGTCAGCTATCACATCAGCTTCCCTGAGAGCCCTCGCAATCACGTCATCGTTCACACCTACATCCTGAATAAGTGATTGCATGGGCCAGCCGTGTAAAAGTGGGTCGCTAGCGGAGCGATCGGCGACCAACACAGCGGTCACATCTACACCCCAGGATGCCATCGCTCGCAGAAGTACGAGCGCGTCTCCCCCGTTGTTGCCAGCCCCAACAAAAGCAACGACGTGATTGGGTCTGTAAAGATATTGAACGACTAGTGCTGCCGACCGACCAGCATTCTCCATTAGAACCGACTCGGGCACACCTAACGAATCGATCGCAAGTGCGTCAAACATTGACGCCTCTGCTCCGGTCTGCGCTAAGACATCTCCTCGCGAGAACGGATTTAGCGGCGCGTTACCTGAAGCCATTATGCCACTGGCGGCAGCGACGGAGAGACGGCGCTACTCAAGCGGAACTGTTACTTGTAGCTCTGTCCGACCTGCCGACCGATCGAGACCTCACCGTTGTCAATCCGGATATTGAAACCACACTCCGGATTCGAGCAGACCCAAGCCTTGTAACGAATCGCTGCTCCATCTCTACCGTAGTCCGAGAGCGGGAGTAATAGTCCCCCACCCTCACCGTCACACTTCTGACACCGCGGAAATCCGCCTTCTTCAACCATATCCATCCCCTCCCTAGGGCGTCTTGACGACCGTAGTCGTCGATTTTCCCGGCTCAACCGGGAGTGTGTACATGAACTTATCCGCCTATAGCTCCCATCGTCTTATCAGATCAGAGGCCAGCACTCCAAGGGTAATCCCGCTCAAAAACTTTCTCAAAGTCAAACAGATCTGTGAAATCCTGCTGCTCGTCTTCATCCTCTTTTACGAGGATACCTTGCTCCACCATCGCGAACACTACACATCCTACATCCTCTGTCTCATGAATGCCCCAGTGCTCCAATACGGTTCTAGCGAGAGGTCCGTACCGACCTAAAGCTAAGTCTCGGACCCCATGAGCCAGCTCTCGCCCTGAAATGTGGCGTGGCTCCTCAAGGGCTCGAATCACAGAATGCAGTGCCTGCAAGACAAACTCATAAGAGCGAGAGTGAAAACGTGGATTCCGCTCCTGGAGTTGATCAAGAATCTCGTCAGCGAATTGCAATTCGGTCATGAGCAGAAATCTGGGAAACCGCTCTCTCTCGCGCCAGATGAGATGTGAGTGCGTCCTTAACGAGAATCTCTGATCCGAGCGCAGGACAGTTATGTTAGTGTCAACTCAGGATATAGAGGAAAGTCCTCACAAAGCTCTCGGACCGACGTCTTAACGCGAGTTCTGGCCTGTTCTTTACTCGGAGAGTCGAGGATCTCAGCAATCCAGTCCGCGATAGTTATCATCTCCTTCACTCCCATTCCCCGAGTTGTTAGCGCCGGTGTTCCGATCCTCAACCCTGATGTAACGAAAGGAGATCGGGTCTCCTGTGGCACTGTGTTCTTGTTAACCGTGATCGCCGCTGCCTCCAGAGCCTGCTCAGCGTCTTTTCCTGAGAGATCTTGGTGAGTGTTACGCAGGTCAACCAGGATTAGATGGTTATCCGTCCCGCTTGAAACAAGTTCGAAACCACGCTCAACCAATCTCTCACCTAGCGCAGCCGCATTTAGGATCACTTGCCTAGAATACCTAGAAAAATCCTCATCTAAAGCTTCTCCGAATGCGACTGCTTTAGCCGCAATCACATGCATGAGCGGGCCTCCCTGCATGAACGGGAACACTGCCTTGTCGATCCCAGCAGCATGCTCCGATGTACACAGGATCAATCCACCACGAGGGCCACGGAGCGTCTTATGAGTCGTTGTGGTCACAACATCTGCATATGGGACCGGAGACGGATGGTGACCCGTCGCCACTAGCCCGGCGATATGAGCCATGTCGACTAGTAAATAAGCACCGACCTCCTTTGCTATATCACCAAACGCCTCGAAGTCGATGACCCTAGGATAAGCACTCGCACCCGCAACAATCAGCCTTGGTTTTTGAGACCGTGCTTGCTCTCGCAACGCATCGTAATCTATGAGTCCGTCGTCTGAACGAACCCCATATGCCGACGCAGAAAACACTTTGCCGCTAAAGTTCACCTGAGCTCCATGCGTCAGATGACCACCGTGGCTCAGGTCCATTCCAAGGATAGAATCTCCTGGCTCCAAAAGCGTAAAGTACGCTGCCATGTTCGCCTGAGCTCCCGAATGGGGCTGCACATTGGCGTGTTCTGCTCCGAAGATCTCCTTGGCGCGATCACGGGCTAGGTCTTCTACCAGATCAACAAATTCACATCCGGCGTAGTAACGTCTACCGGGTAGACCCTCAGCATACTTGTTTGTCATGACCGACCCAGTGGTCTCTAGCACAGCCATCGACGGGAAGTTCTCAGACGCTATCATCTCGAGACCGAACTGTTGGCGCTCGATCTCGGACACAATCGCACCGAATACGGCTGCGTCTTTTTTCTCTAGATGGTCAAACACCTTTAAGTTCGCTCCATGTGCCGAGCCTCGAAAATACGATGCTCTGCGACCCTATCGGCCGCACTGTGCGTGCCGATACCCTCATTCTCAGCAACTTCGTAGATGCTCATAAGCGCCTGGTAAATTTCTTCAGTTTTGGTCGTCGCCTGGGCTGCATCCCAGCCATTAAGCTCACCGTAAACACTCACTAGACCGCCTGCGTTGATTACATAGTCAGGAGCATAAAGAATCCCCCTCTCATCCAACGCTGCCCCGTGCACTGCGCTCTCACCCAAGACGTTATTGGCTGCGCCCGCTACGATATCGAAAGAAAATTGCTCAAGCGTAGCATCGTTAACCACACCACCCAAAGCACAGGGCGCAAAGACGTCAGCATCTACCTCGTAGATTGCGTTAGGTCCGACATAGCTCGCGCCGAACTCATCTACTGCTCGCTGCACAGCCTCTTCATCAATGTCCGTGACGGTGAGCTTGGCTCCTTCTGAGGCTAGATGCCTGCTGAGGTGATACCCGACGTGACCCAGCCCCTGAACGGCAATATGACGACCTGCTAGAGAATCGTCACCGTAGCGATGGGCTGCAGACGCCTTTATCCCCTGATAAACTCCATACGCAGTGACCGGGGATGGATCGCCCGAACCTCCCAGCAGACCGACGACGTGCTCAGTCTCCATCGCTACATGCTCCATGTCTGCTGGCGAGGTCCCAACGTCTTCAGCAGTTATATACCTACCACCCAGCGCGTCCACAGCGCGGCCGTGGGCCCGGAAAATAGTCTCACGATTGGCGCTCTTGTTGTCTCCCCATATTACCGACTTACCACCGCCAAGGTTCAGTCCAGTGATCGAAGCCTTGTAGGTCATTCCTCGAGAGAGACGCAAAGCGTCCACCGTAGCCTCGCGGTCATCCAGATATGACCAGAACCGGGTTCCCCCGAGAGCTGGACCTAAGGTAGTGTCATGAATCGCGATAACGCCTCGGTAACCAAATTCGGGCTCGCTCCAATAGGTGAGCTGCTCGTGCCCACCTTCGGACATCAAGTCGAAGATTTTCATCGCGTTCTTACTTTTTCAAGTTTCAGCCTAGCCATTAACCTTTCTCGCACCTGCACTTGTTAGCGCGTGCATCTCGTGTTTTTACAACCCGAAAAAAGCACCCTGATGATCGGTGCTCGGCTGTGCTATACCCCGCAGATCCTGAACCGGCTCGTCCGAGAGCAGGCGGATCGTATCGGACCCTAGCCTACTCCGGTCGATTGGCATCGAGATCTCAAGGGTACTCATAGAATCCGCGGGATGTCTTCCTTCCCAACCATCCCGCCGCCACGTACTTCCGAAGCAGCGGACAAGGACGGTATCGATCGCTACCCAGCCCTGAGTTAAGCACCTCTAGTATGTTGAGGCAGGTATCAAGCCCTATTAGGTCAGCTAGCTCAAGCGGTCCCATCGGGTGGTTCATACCTAGCTTCATGACTGCATCGATAGCTTCGGGAGTAGCCACTCCCTCCATCAGGGCGAAAATAGCTTCGTTTATCATCGGCATGAGGACTCGATTCGAAACGAAACCCGGAAAATCGCTAACCTCCACAGGGGTTTTGCCAAGTTCCTGCGTCAAGCCTAGGGTCACCTTGATCGTCTCGTCACTCGTAGCGAGCCCACGAATAACTTCTACGAGCGTCATGACCGGAACGGGGTTCATGAAGTGCATACCAATCACCTGCTCAGGACGCTGAGTCCTCGCCGCAATCTCAGTGATTGAGATCGATGACGTGTTTGAGGCCAGGATTGTCCTGCTTCCGGTCACCCGATCGAGTTCCTCGAAGATTGAATACTTAAGGGTCGTCACCTCTGGCACAGCCTCAACGACTAATTCCACATCTTCAACCCCCGCCTCCAAGCTCTCATACGTCTGAATTCGAGCTAACGTCGAGTCGCGCTGCATCTCATCTATGAGCTGTTTCTCAAGCTGCCGGTCCAGGTTCCTATTGATTGTCTCGACCGCCCTTTCTAGGACCTCTCCAGACAGATCGATCAAGCGAACCTCTTTGCCCGCCTGGGCTGCGACGTGGGCTATCCCGTTTCCCATTGTTCCTCCACCCACGACCGCGATCCTTTCGATGCTCATATCTGCTTCAGTCTCCACTCTTATCTGTTTCGCTTAGCGAGGCTACCAGAGATCCCGCCCTTAGTGCCGCTGCATTCGGCACCAGCCTCACCGATCGTAAAGTCCACACCGTCGCTCCTAGCAACACCGCCGTAGCCACCACGCTTCCTTCTGGCCCAAAATTTCCACCCCCGAGCCACTCACCCCCAGAGGTACTACCCTCGTAGAGAGGAGCATCTATTAGGTCTAGCCCGCTTACTGAAACATCGGCTGCATAACCGAGCACCCAGTTCCAACCCAAGTGCATAGCGGTCACACACCAAAGACTCAGTGTCTTAACGTACACAATACCAAACAAAAGTCCGGCCACTGTAACATTGACGATTTCAAGAACTCCAACACCGGGGTTCCAAAGGTGGAGCGCACCAAAAGCGACTGCTGTAGTCACGACGCTAACCTCAGGTCCATAAGCCTCAGTTAGAGCTTGCAGCGGGTATCCTCTTAGTAATGCTTCCTCGGCGGCCGCAGGAATAGCAAACCAAGCAAGTGCACTGCCAGCGCCAACTATCCAAGCAGTCACTGTCCCATCTTCAGTCACCCATGTGATGCCGCCGAACATTGCCATGGTACCAACAACCATCATGGAAATCAGAGACCCAAACACGAGACCGTGAAAAGATTCTGGCAAGCTGTCTTTCGTCAGGTAAAAACCAAGTGCAGCTGGCTTTCTTCCATCCAGTGAAAGCAAAACCCAACCCGCTACCACTGAACCCGCCAAAAGCCCTAGGGAACCGCCTATCACACCCGTAGAGTTCAAAGCAGCTGCGGTAGCTGTTGCGATAAACAGGGTGATGCCAAAAAACCCCAGCATGCGCCAAAGAATTCGAACTCGACCCTTTGGGCTCAGGAACGTCGACATCACAAGCATTGCCGCATCGTAAGCTTTAGGGAGGCCTGATGTGTCAGTCGCTACCCTTGGCCCCAGCCCTCAAGGCGAGGACGGCAAAGAACGCGAAACCAATCTTAGTGACGTCTCCAATAACAAAAGGGACTACCCCGGCCATTAGAGCAGTTCCGAAATCTAGGCCCGTGTAGGCCATCAACTGGAGGACACCTCCAACGTACATGGTCCCCACGCCACCCACGAGGCCCGCGATCAGGCGCCAAGCCTGCCCTGAACGGCCCGCAATCATTCCCACCAGGAACGCCGCAGCAGGCGCAGCGAGCAGATATCCTCCTGTCGGTCCGAATAGCCACCCCAGACCTGCGCCTCCGTTCGAAAAGACAGGCGCTCCCATTCCACCAACGGTGACGTACGAGGCCATGGCTAGCGCCCCTAAGCGCGGACCGAGCATCGCACCCGCTAGGATCACTATCATCGGCTGAAGCGTTACCGGCACAGGTGTCCAAGGAAGTGGTACCGCTATTTGCGCCGAGAACGCAGCCGCTACAGCGAAGGCCACAATACCCACGGCATGCCTCCCTCGCATGTCGGCCCCGACCCCTTGAAAAGCGTAACCTTTGAGTGATTCCGTAAAATTCGTCATGCATATGCTCCGTTGTTGAGCTTCATACCTTTTCTACCGATAGCGCAACGGCATTTCCGCCACCCAGACAAAGAGTGGCCATACCGGAGGCAGAGGAGTTTTGCGCCATCGCATTGAGAAGAGTCACCAGGATTCGGGTCCCGGATGCGCCTATTGGATGACCGAGCGCGACAGCTCCACCATTCACATTCACCCGAGACTCATCCATCTCAAGTGCTCGCATATCTGCGATTGCCTGAACGGCGAAAGCCTCATTCACTTCAAAGAGGTCGTAATCGCCGATCAGCTTACCCTCTCGCCGCATAAGATTCTGAACTGCTGCTATTGGTGCGAAGAAAAGGTCCTGAGGTGCTGTCGCCGCTGTCGCATAACCAGAGATTAGAGCTTCCACCTCGAGGCCATGAGCTTCCGCATACTCCAGTGAAGCGACTACCACTGATGCCGCTCCATCATTTAGGCCCGGAGCATTCCCAGCGGTTACTACGTGCTCCTCTATATCGTCGGGTGCGTCGCGCACAAACGCTGGGCGGAGTTTTCCGAGTGCATCTAGCGAAGTATCACCTCTCGGACTCTCATCAACATCAATCACAGACACACTCTTTCGCTTCTTTACCTCTACAGGAACAATCTCGTTCTCGAAAAATCCAGCTTCGGCCGCGGCTACTGCTTTCTGATGCGAACGCAACGAAAACTCGTCCGCAGCGTCCCGAGAGACACCGGCCTTGTTGGCAGTGTACTCAGCGTAACCACCCATATGGCAGTTTCCGAACGAGCACCATAGGCCATCGAAGATAAGTCCATCATCCATGCCCTGATCGCCAAACTTTATCCCATTGCGCATTCCGCGAAGGTAGTGGGGCACCATCGACATAGATTCCATTCCTCCGGCCACTATCAGTCGAGCGTCGCCAGCGCGGACCGCCTGGGCTGCGAGCATAACGGCTTTCAAGCCGGAACCGCACACTTTGTTGATGGTCAACGCGGGCACTGTCTCTGGAACACCACCACCGACTGCTGCCTGCCGAGCCGGAGCTTGTCCTGCTCCCGCAGTGACCACGTTTCCCATGATCACTTCTTCCACGTCGCTGACATCGATGCCAGAGCGTTCTACCGAAGCGCGAACTGCTATGGCTCCGAGCTCTGGCGCAGAGAAATGGCTCAAGCCACCCAGGAATCGGCCAATCGGGGTCCGGGCTCCCCCTTTCAGGAGAACCGGAATTCTGGAAGCGTCACTCATGTATCGAAACTTTCTCAGAAACGGGGTCCGTCAGCCTTTCAAGATACCGAAAAATCTTCCGGTCCTGAATTCCCAAACGGATTCTTTAATTCATTCAGTCCTCTATCAACAAGGGCCTGTCTTGCGTCAGATCGAAGCGCCCCCAGGGCACTTTCGGGTCATGCTCGAATATCAGAAGCCAGTTTTCTTCGCGAGCTTTCATCCAAAGTCTCCTTTTGGATTCCAGTGTCACCAGTGGCTCTAAGTCATACCCCATGATCCACGGCAAAGGCAGGTGCGCAGATGTCGGACACACATCCGCTAGAAAACATGCAGTGTCTCCGTCGCTCTTTATCAAGACGGATTGATGATGTGGTGTGTGGCCAGGTGTCGGCAGGACCTCGACCCCTTCTGTTACCTCGGTGACGCCCTCCACCACCTCCCAAAGCCCCAACTTCGTGATCGGCTCGAAGTTCTCGAGCAGATAGCTCGCTCTAATCCGTTCGTTCTGACTCTGCGCAAACTCTAACTCACCCTTCTGCACAACGTGTCTAGCGTTTGGAAACGAAGGCCGTATTTGCCCCAGCTCGTCAAGCACAGTGTTCCCCCCCGCGTGGTCAAAGTGCAGATGCGTATTGAGAACGATGTCGATGGCCTCAGGGTCGAAACCAGCATGACGGATTCCGTCTTCGAGCCTCGTGGGGTCACCTGCATTCACCACACCGTATATTTCAGCGAACTTTTCACTGTACTTGTTTCCGATACCCGTATCGACTAGCACGAGTGCATTCGGGGCTTCAATGAGTAAGCATCTCAGAGCCAAAGGAATCCGATTCCTCACATCCGAAGGGATGCGCCGCTCCCAGAGTGGCTTGGGGACTACACCGAACATCGCGCCCCCGTCCAGCTGCTGAACACCAGCCTCAATTCCATGGATCCGAATCGATCCGACCTGTATAGATCGACTGAGTGGAAGGCTCTCGTCCATTAGCGCGCTGTCCCCTTGTCACACATCCTATGTCCTCTGTGTGATCTGAAAGGAGAGAGCTTCAAGCTCTATCACAAGGTTGACGTCTTCGACTGGAACTTCGGGTGGAACGTTTAAACGAATCGGCGCAAAATTCAGGATTCCATTCACACCCGCTTCAACAGCCCTAGACGCCACCTCCTGAGCCGAATCAGCTGGTATCGCCAAAATCACGAGCTCTACATCCCGCTCTTTAATCACTTCTTCGAAGACTTCCAAGGCACAGATCGACTGGTCACCCCACGCCGTTCCTATCTTGCTAGGGTCGGAATCAAAGATGGCCACACAATCGTAGCCGCGGGAACGGAATGCGGGGTACTCGTATAGAGCAAGCCCAATCCGGCCCGCGCCTACCAATGCAACTTTCCACGAGCGGTCGATACCCAAAAGAGTGCGAAGGCTCTCGCGAAGCTCTCCAGCCTGATACCCAAGACCACGTTTTCCGAAAGATCCAAAATGCGAGAGATCTTTACGAACCTGCGCGGCTGTAGTCTGCCCCCAGGCTGCTAGTTCTTCGCTGGACACTGTGCCACCGCTCTTCGGAAAACCTTCGAGGGACCGAAGATAGTGCGACAGTCGACGCACCGTACTCTGAGGAATTTTTCTGTTCACGAATGCGCTGAAACCCTAATGATCATAACGTATTTAACATCATTGTGATAACCTGCACATAGTAAGGTTCTCTGATCACGACTGCAACGAAAGCTTATCCAAGGGCCTCTGAAAGGGCCACAAAACTCTCGGGAGTCAAGTTCTCAGGACGCACTTCAGGCGGTATCCCTAAATCTTCCAGTATCGCGTCAACCCGTCCGACATCTAGGCTAAGACTAGGGTGATCTCGAAGAATTTTCCTAAGCTGCTTCCGGCGCCACTGAAACGTCGCTCTTACAAGTTTCCGAACGCGCACTTCCTCCTCTGGGCACAATGGTTCAGGGAGCCTAGGAGTGATGCGCACGAGTGCAGACTCCACTTTAGGCACAGGTCGGAACGCTCCTCTACCGACTTTGAAAAGGCGCTGGACACGCGCCACCGTTCTAATTCCCACTGAGAGGGCACCGTACCCTTTAGTCCCTACCGCTGCGGTCATTCGTTCAGCGACCTCCGCTTGGACCATCAGAACAACATCCCGGGGACGTGGGCGTTGGAGCAGCCTGAAAATGATTGGGGTCGTTATGTTGTAGGGGATATTCCCTATTACGAGCACGTCACCCAGATCATCGAATAGGCCTCCGAGATCTACGTCGAGTACGTCAGCATGTAACACGCGTATATCAGAGTGCTCTGCAAACCGCTCCTGAAGGTTCGCGGCAAGGATGTCATCTAGTTCGACAAGTGTCAGCCGTCTTACAGTCCCCGCGAGGTGCCGGGTCAGCGCACCTTTCCCAGGGCCAATCTCGAGAACTTCGTCCATGTCGGATGCGCCCAACGCGTCTACAATCTTGCGCTGGATATTGTGATCAACGAGAAAGTTCTGTCCCAGTGACCTCTTCGCTCGCGAGGGCGCGCTGTCTTGCACTTCAGCCTTGGACGACGAGAGCTGCCCGATCGTCGGCGAGTGCTGACATCGAAGTGTTAGACGAGAGTTGGAAGAGTGCGTCGATGACATGGGAAGCACCGCGGGACCGAGTCTCAATCGCGGTTTCGAGGATCTGAGCCTCACCGTTTTTTAACCCTTTAGTTGCCAGCGTATCCGATAAGCCATCGGTAAATAGGAGAAGTAAGTCCCTATCGCTGCTCCAGCTGACGGTCTCCTCTCCGTATGAGTCTGATCCCGCAAAACCAACGGGCGGGTCGGTCGCGACAAGTCGCTCAGTTTCGCCATCCGAACGTATGACAAAAGCATGCGGGTGCCCTGCGTTGGAGTAGGTGAGGATTCCTCGGGCCGGATCTATCACCCCATAAAAAAGGCTTAGAAACATCTCAGTAGTCGCCAACTCATCCGACAGAGCGTCATCTAGCTTGCGAAGCACTGATGAGGGTGATTCAACCTCCTGTGCAAAGATCCCTGCCGCACTCATCGTCAGCATCATGATTAAGGCGGAAGGGAAACCGTGAAGGGAGACATCTCCCAGCATCACACCGATGCGTCCCTCTGGCAGCTCGAAGAGTTGATAGAAATCACCCCCCACCTGCTCAGCTGGTTGAACTCTTGCGGCTGCATTCGTGAAATCGAAGGTTTCCACAGCCGGAAGCAACTTCATCTGCATTTCATGGGCCAGTTCCATCTCACGTGACATGCGCTCCTTGGAGAGCGATTCCTGCACAAGCCGGTGATTCTCAATAGCGGCTCCTACCTGTGATGCAATCGCTTCAAGTTGCCTTCTCTCAGAGGGTGTGAACTGTCCATCGTCCACACGGCCAACCAACGTGATCACTCCGACTTTACGGGACCCCCCAGCCCTAACCGAAAATCGGACAGGAACTGACAAGCGCGAATCGAGATCCTTATTGTCAATCTCCGATTCGTTGTTCCGAAATACCCGTGAAGTCAAGGAATCGGGATCATCTGGACTCAGGAGACCTGATCTGCCAGGGTCACCTACTTGGGCAGCGAGGTTTAAATCCACCACTCCAGCACTCTGAACCCACAAAGCGGCGCGTTTGGCACGCATCACATCACGGACCGCATCAAGAATGTACTCGGCAGCTTTCTCTAGTTCGAGCGTGGCCCCTAAAGTTTCACTTATTGAGTAAAGGAGGGTTATCTCCTCATACCGCTGACTGACTTCATTTGTGAAGGATTCGATTTCCCGCTCTAACTCAAACAAGCTAGCCAGGGTGGGGACAAGCGCCGCACAAACCGCTTCGGCTGGTGCGGCGCGTGCCGCTCGGACCTGCAGCTGTATTTTATCGCCGAGGAAAGGGACCGGAGTCTCACTACCCATCGACTCACTTTCGCCAAGGCCGGCTGTTGACTCGTATATGACTAAACGCTCCGGCTCACCGTATTCGGTAGATGGAACAGTCAATACCAGGAGTGCTCCGAATGCTTTCTCGAAATGCTCAAGCGTTTGAAGAACCTGCCCCGGCAGCCTCACCGAAACGAGACTGTCGCGCTCACTCAAGCGGATGCACCACCTTCAAAGGTGCTGCAAGATTCAGCCCGCAGAATAAGAGTCACCTCGTTACCGCAGTCGTTAAACCAAAGCTCATCTAGCAGCTCGCGCATAAGGAACAGGCCTCTTCCATATGAACGCGTGAGATTCTCGGGAAGAGTAGGGTCAGGCACCGAACGTGGGTCAAAGCCCGAGCCCTGATCGCGAACTGTCGCCTGAACATGATCTCGGCCCATCACAACCTCTATGACTACGCTCTTCGATGGGTCATGATCGTTACCGTACATCATTGCATTCGTAAGTGCTTCGGTAAGCCCAACCCGGAAGTTTAGGTTCAATTTCCTGGCTGAGACTTCAGAGGCACTGCACCGGCTCAGGACATAGTCAACCGCACCCGAGATAGAGTGAATGTCAGTAGGAATCTCGAGGACTAGGTCCCCTCCCGTTAATTCACTCACGCCAACAACCGCTCAAAAACCCTCAAGGGCCTGCTCTCTGTCTTCTGCAATCCTGAATAACGTATCGAGCTTGGTCAGTTCAAAAAGCGTGCGCAAATCTTCACTCAGGCTCGATAGGCGAAGTTCACCTCCGTGCTCGCGAATCTTCTTCGATAAACTCACAAGGACCCCTAATCCGGATGAGTCTATGTACGCCGTGTTCGCAAAGTCGATCACGAACGTTTGCTCACCGAGTTCAATCTTTTCGAGTACCTCTTTCTTCAGCTCATTACGGTTTCCAACGATCAGCTGACCATCCACTTCGATAACAGTGACGTCGTTCACCTTCGACACCTGAAAGCTCATAGGTTCGGCGCTCCTAACAGTTCCTGTGTCCGTTACGCGCAGCGAGTCTCTCTCCGGCGTTCGGATCGACAGTCAAATGATAAAAAGGGACGGATTCGAAGGGCAACGGGGACACGCGACTCGTAGCAGTCAAATGAGCTGGTCTGCAGTAGTAAGCTGTGACCAAAAATCAATTAAAAACCCTTCAAACTCAGGCTTACTCCCGAAACTTCGCGGTCAACCGATCGAGAACCGGCGTCGACACGAAGGCTGACACATCACCTCCCAACGCTGCCACTTGCCGGACCAGCGATGACGAGATGAAGGAGTTGCTCACCTCCGGAACAAGAAAGAGTGTCTCCAAAGCGGAATTGAGTTCCTGATTCATCTGCGCCATCTGAAGTTCGTATTCGAAATCAGAAACTGCCCGAAGCCCGCGAATAACCAAGTGCGCGCCCTTATCTCTAGCCAGATCAACTAGTAAACCGGTGAAGGACATCACTTCGATCTGCGATTCCCCTTCGAAAACCGCTCGGATCAAATCCACACGATCTTGGACCTCGAATAGCCCCTCCTTCATATGGGTACTGGTCTGTGCCACCGCCACTATTACTCGGTCAGCCACCCGCAAGGCTCGTCGGGCGATATCTTCGTGCCCACGTGTGATGGGATCAAATGACCCCGGATATAGAGCTACGACGGGATTAGGACGATTCATGGATCCGATTCACGAGCAGGTAGTCAGTGTAGTCAGTGCAGTGTCACCATAGCGACGAGTCTTCGCACCTTCTGGTAGCGACAGTAATTCACGGACAGGATGCTCTAACCAGAGTTCCTTCGCAAACGGTCTTCCTTCAAATCTTTTGACTAAAGCTGAAGCATCTCCCCCTTCGTAGGGAGGATCCGCAAGCGCGATATCAAATAATCCTTCGAAACGTTGGAGATATCGGAAGACGTCATCGCACACTATCTCTGTGTCTTTTTGGGCACCGAGCAGTTTCACGTTATGCCGGATAACGTTTACCGAACTTCGAGCCCTATCCACGAAGATCACAGATTCGGCCCCTCGAGATAGCGACTCTAGACCAAGTGCTCCAGAGCCAGCGAACAGGTCCACAACCGTGGCACCCGACACTGATCCTCCCAAAGCAGACATCCAAGCTTCACGCACACGATCGGTCGTTGGGCGTACATCTCGCCCTCTTGGAGAGCGGAGCTGGCGACGTTTCCACCTTCCGGAGATGATCCTCACGAGGTGGGCCTGAGATCGGAAAGCAGCGCCTGGACCCTAACCTTTCCTTGCCACTCATTGCGCTCTAGACGAAATAGTACATCCCACTTGCCCGAGCTTAAAGAGTCTAAGTCGAAGCGATCTGCAAGACCGAATCCAATGGCATCAAGCCGTGTCCGTGATGTCGTCAATTCAGCCTTCAGATGATTCTCACCAACAATGCGAGATGCGCGAACACCCACACCGTGAACGCGGAAGACAGGCGTGGGATTTCCGATTCCATGGGGACCCAAGTAAGACAACCAATGGACCAGCTCCAGGTCGACATCTTCAAGCTTGATGTCGAGGTCTGGACTCAGGACAGGCTGGAGTGAGTGGTGCGTCAATCTTGAACGAGCAGCTTCATTGAAGGCGAGACGGAAAGCTTCGAGTTCCCCAGCCGGAATCTCGATCCCCGCAGCCTGCTGGTGGCCTCCGAAACGGGTTAAATGTTTCGAGCACTCTGCGATCGCGTCATAGAGGTTAAACCCGGATATAGACCGAGCGCTTCCCCTCCCTTTGTCACCTTCTACTGCTACCACCACGACCGGACGGTGTATACGCTCGACTACCCTCGACGCCACGATGCCAACTACCCCCGGATGCCATCCTCGCTGAGCTAATACCACACCGAAATCCTTATTTGGATCGAAGCTAACCGCAAGATCTTCAAGAGCCTGATCTAGCGTCCGCTGGTCTTCGTCACGTCGGTCGCAATTCGCTTGGTCGAGTACTGTCGCGAGCTGATGAGCTTCAACGCTGTCGTCGCTCAATAGAAGTGTTAGAGCGTCAGAAGCCGCACCGATCCGTCCGACCGCGTTGATACGAGGAGCTATCTGATATCCGATTCGTCCTGCTGTGACTTTGCCCGGGGACACTCCTGCGACTCCCAGTAAAGCTCGAAGACCCACGCTTTTCGTGTTAGAGAGTCGCTTCAGTCCGAAGGCTACCAGAATGCGGTTCTCCCCAGAAAGCGGCACCAAGTCTGCGACCGACGCGAGTGCCACCAGGTCAAGCATATCGTAGAGACCGACGAGGTCCACACCCAGCTCTCGTCCAACCAATTCCCCTAATCGGAAAGCCACCGCGGTTCCACATAACCCTTTGTCAGGATATTCGCAGTCGGGTCTCTGCGGGTTCACTACCGCGAAAGCACCCGGCAGATCTCCTCCTACGGTATGATGGTCGGTAACGATCACGTCTATTCCGACGCCTCTAGCTTCCGCAATCGTCTCATGAGCCATGGTTCCACAATCCACTGTTATCAGAAGCGTGGCTCCTACGGCACGAGCCTCCGCCAAACCATTCTCAGAAAAGTCATATCCGTCACGGACGCGATGCGGAACGAAAGGTGTCACGGACCCACCGAGTGACTTAACCCACTGAGTCAGTAGCGCTGTAGCGCAGATCCCATCCACATCATAGTCACCGTGAATGAAAATTTTCTCATCATCCTGGATCGCCTGCGTAATCCGATTGGCTGCGATCAAGCCGTCAGCGAGGAGGATCGGATCTGAAAGCTGTTCCATCTTAGGGCGAAGAAACCGCTTCGCTTCGTCTACCTCGGACCTTCCCCGGATAGAGAGGAGAGCGCACACCGGTTCAGGAAGCCTCAGCGCCTCTAAGAGTTCACGGACTTTCCCGGGCTCAGAGGTGGGAGGGGGCTCCCACTTTGGAGCAGGTGGCCGGAGGAGGCGGGGCTCAGCCCGACCTGAACCGGCAGGACTCAACCCTCTTCGTCGCCTCCGTCAACACCCGAAGCTTCTTCTTCAATGTCATCCGTGACCTCCTCAGATGACAGCTCTTCGTTGGCGTCGACTTCTGACTCTTCGTTAGTAATCACTTCATCGTCTGCGGGCCCCTCAGTCGACTCCTCCACGGGCTCTGCCGCCGCCAAAATCACGCCACACGCTTCGCACCTAATCAACCTATCCCCGTGACGGATCACGTTTTGAAGCTGCAACGGAACCACACTGAAACAGTTAGCGCACGCACCGTCGGCCGTTAGTTCGGCTATAGCGCGGCGACGCCCACCTCCTCGGATCGCTTCGTAAATTCTAAGCTCGCCGGGGTCCATAGCTGCAGTGAAACTCTCTCTCTCTTTCTCAAGACGGGAAAGTTCGGAGCGGACCTCTTCCCGCTCGGCTAACAGCGCCTCTTTCTTCGGCTCAACGATATCGGATGCCTCCTTGTAAGCTTCCTCGAGCTCTGTCACACGCTCTTCACCCTTGCGAACCTGATCTATGAGTGTCAGGGCTTCGGTCTCATCGTTTTCTAGTGCTCGCTTCACCATCTCAAGTTCTGTCGTGACCGCCGACTCTTCTCTGAGATTTCGAACTGAGCCAATTCGCTCTTCGAGCTTCTTCACTCGCTCTCGACGTTCATCGGACGAGGTTTCGAGTCTTCGAGACTCGAGTTTCATCTCCTTCAACCTAGTTCTGCTGGTCCCAAGTTCACTCTCTAGCATGAGAGCTGGCTCTTCGATTTCCTCGAAGAGCGGGTCGAAGGTTCCAATGCGATCGCGGGCGTCGTTGATGCTCCCGTCGAGCTTCTGAAGTTCCTTTAGTCCGGTCCGCCTTTGCTGCGTCATGTCTTCGCTTCGTTCAGGTTTTTGTCGTCGGGGCTTCGGCGTGCAGCCGAAACCCAGTAATTCTCATCCAACTCTCGAATCTCGGCGGCGAGGTGTGACTTCTCGATCACGAGTTCGAGCTTCTCCTTCTCGCTCCTGCTCCTCTCGATTTTTGCCTGGAGGTGCTTCGCACGCCTATGTAATGCCGCTACCCGAATCCGCTTGACCGCTTTCGAAAAGATCTCATTCCCGTGCGCCAGTTCCTCTGGATCAACGAGTATCTCACGAAACCTCTGGGCCGCAACGGAATCCATTGACGGCAATGGAACTCGCGCCTCCGGGTCATCAAGAAGTGCCTGAAAGATGGCCCGGTGGTACGGATCTTCAAAGTCCTCGGACGAAATGACTTCCGCAGCTCTTTCTACCCATTCAATTCCTCGGACCATCACCTTAAGGAGATGGCGCTCAGCCCCGCCCTTGAGACTTGGTGCGTGTCCAACCCGCGATGACTCGTCAGGACGTGATCCCAGACTCCTGCTTGTCGGTCGCGGGACTTTCTTCATGTCCTCAAGCAGCGTCCCCGGCTGAACTCCAGTAGCCTTAGAAACTCGGTCCACGTAGAGATCCCGAAGTGTCGGATCGATCACCGCGCGCAGAGTAGGTAGGAGACGGTCTACAGCCGAACGCCTGCGATCAATTGATGAGAAATAGCTCTTGTCTCCTAGGATCTGGAGCTTTCTATCCATCACGTCCATCGAATCTTTAAGGAGCGCACTAAGGCCATCTGGACCATGAGCGCGGACGTATGTGTCCGGGTCTTCTCCCTCGGGAAAGGTCACCACGGATGGATGAACACCGGATTCGAGCAGTACGTCGCCTGCCTTGAACGTAGCCTTGAGCCCCGCTCGATCAGAATCGTAAAGCAAAAGCACCCGTTTTGTGTAGCGTGAAAGAAGCTGAGCTTGCTCTGGCGTAAGTGCCGTACCAAGAGGCGCAACAACATTCTCAAAACCCACAGCTGCTATCGAGACCGCATCCATATACCCTTCGACAATAAGTGCTTGTCCGTCACGGCGTATCGGGTTCTTAGCTCGTGACAAACCGTACAAGTTACGACCCTTGTGGTAGATGGGCGTCTCAGGAGAATTGATGTATTTCGGCCCGTCGCCAGAAGTGGTCTCCAGGATCCGTCCTCCGAAAGCGACTACCCGCCCACTTACACCCTTGATGGGAAACATCACTCGGCCACGAAACCCATCATAAGGCTCCTTACTCCGCTCAGACTGCTTCAAGAGTCCTAGCTCAAGCATTAACTGTTCTTCGAGACCATGCTTGACCGCAGCCTCACGAAACGCGCGCCATTCATCCGGGGCGTACCCGAGTTCGAAGCGCTCAGCAACTTCAGCATCAATTCCTCGACTCTCTAGGTAGGTTCGCGCATCTTGACCGACCCGTTCATCCAGAAGTTGATTTCTGAACCAATTCTGTGCGAAAGCAGTGATCTCGTAATAGGGGCGATTAGGATCTTCCTCCGGCTTTCGGCCACTGACCTCTTGAATTTCGATACCCGACCGCGCCGCCACATACTTTACGGCCTCTACGAAGTCCATCCCCTGTCGTTCCATAAGGAAATCAAACACGCTGCCTGCTTTCCCACATCCGAAGCACTTGTAGAAGCCCTTGTGAGGCACCACGTAGAAACTGGGTGTCTTTTCGTCGTGAAATGGGCAGTTTGCTTTGAATTCCCGGCCCGCTTTCTTGAGCGACACAGACTCACCAATGATCTCTACAATATCGGCCCGGTCGCGTACCTCATCTATAATATGGTCAGGAATCATTGTCCTTCCCGGAAGGTCGCTATCGTCACGCCCGCGCCTCCATCACCTGGGCCACCCATGCGGAATTTCTGAACTCGGGTGTCTACCTCAAGAAGCTCGCTAACCCTCTTCCGGAGCGCACCTGTACCCATCCCATGAATGATACGAAGGTGGGACAGATCATTGAGGATTGCATCGTCCAGGGCCCGCTGAAGCTCAAGACCCATCTCATCGACCCTCAGGCCACGGAGGTCTACCTCCAGTCTCCCATGAGATGCTTCTGGCTTCCTCCAAGCCCCCACCCTCTTCGCCGCTGGTTCATCTATGAAGTCAATTGGCTCGACCTCCTTATCCGGCAACTCAAAGCGCATAGCTCCTACCTCTACGAGAAGCCGGTCACCTCGACGCTCCACAACTCGGCCATTTGCCCCCGTCGCATGAATACGAACACGAGCCCCCTCCTCAGCTCCGAGCGCTTCTGGCTCGTTTTTTTCATGAATCACTCCGGACTGATCATGATCAGTCCGCTTGCCTGTTACTCGACTTGCCAACTCCTTATGACTTGATGCAGATCTCTCGACTTTCTGTCTCGCAGTTCTAGAAGCTTGTTCTATGTCGCTTCCTCCTTTGACCACAGCTCTAAGTTCGGCGATTACAGATTCCACTTCGGCACGCGCATCCATAAGAAATTGGCGCGCGTCGGCTCGAGCCCGCCCTTCGGCGGTGCGCTCCGACTCCAATAAAGTCTGTTCTCTGAACTCGACATCCACTCGAAGACGGTCAGTCCGACGTCGTTCTTCCCCTAGCTCAAGTAACAACCTATCGACCTCTTCCTCCTGTTCCTCGACCCTCTCAAGAACATCCTCCAACTTCGCCTCGCCACTATCTCGGTAGGACTCCGCCCTATCAAGGATTTGAGCGGGAAAACCCAGATTTCGCGCAATAGCCAAACCGTAGCTTCGACCTGGGCGTCCTTTCACGAGACGGTAGGTGGGCTCCATACGCTCCGTATCGAAATGCATGGAAGCATTTACGATATGACTTCCCTCGGTGTCGAGACGCTTGAGTTCCCCTAGGTGAGATGAAATGATAGTGGTAACGCCACGGTTGACGAGTTCTTCGAGGACAGCGCGAGACAATGCCGCCCCCTCTCCCGGATCAGTGCCCGTCCCCATCTCGTCAATAAGCACAAGCGATCGATCACTCGCAACGGAAACAAGGCTACGGAGATTTTCTAGATGGGCGGAAAACGTAGAAAGATTGCGTGCTATCGACTGCTCATCTCCTATATCCGCAAAAAAAGATTCGAAAACAGGCAGGCATGTACCGGGCCCAACAGGCGGAACAACCCCTGATTGTGCTAGAACCGTGATGAGACCCGTGGCCTTGAGAAAGACACTCTTACCACCAGTATTAGGACCCGATACGACAAGGCAGCGCTCTTGATTCTCAAGGGTGAGGTCGTAGGGAATGACAGCACCCTCCTTCGATTCGACAAGGAGAGGGTGGCGCGCATCCCGGAGTGAAAGCGTCCCTGGTGCCAGACCGTTAATGCGCGGAGGCGTGGCATCCCAAAACACAGCTGTTTGAGCACGCGCGTATAACGCATCAAAGTCCACTAAGGCTTCAAAGAGGCCCTCGAGTTCTTTCTGATGGGGAACGAGGAGATCGGTAAGCATCCGGAGAATTCGTCTGATCTCGCGCGCTTCTTCACGCTCGAGATCCCGGAGATGATTGGTTGCCTTGATCGCTATTGGCGGCTCAACGTAGAGTGTGGCTCCGGTTTGGGATTCATCATGTACGATACCACCGACTTTACCTTTACCTTCTCTCCTAAGGGGTATGACAAAGCGGCCATCTCTGATGGTGACGGATGCGTCCGGAACAACGAAACGGTCGGGCAATGAAGACAAAAGAGATTCCAACCTCTTTACGATACGGCTCCTCGAACCCTTCAGGCGCCGCCGAATCCGATCTAGATCGTCAGAAGCCGTCGAAAGCACCCCTCCCTCATCGTCGAAAGAGCGCTCGATTACCTGAAGTACCTCTCTATCGTCGATGATCTGATCACGGATCATCGCTAGCGATGAGATATCTTCCGCTACGCTGTCTAGATGTCGTGCAAGCCCAATCCCGGTCTTGAGGATAACCCCCACCCGGAATAAATCGATCGGTTCGAGCACGACGCCAGGCGTACCAAGTTGCGTCAGTACCTCCTCGAGATCAGGGATCGGTCCTGGCGTCCATTGTGGTGAAGCGTCTACCACTCTCATGGAGGAAGCGACACGCTCCAGCTCGAGCACAATCTCATCGACGTCGTAGCTCGGCCGGAGCGCGAGTATCTGGCGGCGGCCAGCGTCACTCGTCGCTCGCGCGGCGATACGTTCTAAAACACGCTCGAACTCAAGTACCCCGAGCGCATGCTCAATCATAGGCCAGACATCAGGAGCCTAGCTCCTCCCTGACAATGCGGTTGGCTTCCTTACCCTCGAATCGTCCTCGAATGAGTGGGATGACCTGACCCATCAGGGGTCCTAACTGATCGACTCCCGACTCGATGATCTTCCTCACGATAGCGCGAACTTCATCCTCACTGAGACCTTCCGGTAGGTAGTCCGCCAATACTCTTTCCTGCGCATCCTCCTGATCCGCCAGCTCGCCCCTTCCAGCGTCTCTCATCTGCTCCGAAGCGTCGCGGCGTTGTTTTATGCCCTTGCTAACTACCTGCACCACGCCTTCATCGTCTAGCTCAACACGGGATTCGATCTCCTTGTTCTTGATCTCTGCCAACAGCGTCGACAGAACAAGAGTCCGGAGTTTATCACGACCCTTTCTTGCTTTATTTAGATCGGTCTGGATTTGGTCTCTTAGTGAGCTGGACACGCTTCACCTGCCATGGGGGCTTCGGTTCTCGTTCGGGAGACGCAGAAGGTATCTATGTGTCGCTACGGCATCAACGCAGATCATCCAGGAGGCCACATTAGTTCTCGGCCTCCCAGAACGTGTGCATGTAAATGCATTACCTCTTGACCGCCGTCTGGCCCCGTGTTCAAAACTGTGCGAAACCCGGAATCCTCCAGCCCCTCGATAGATGCTACATCCCTCACCGCTGCCATAAGCTGCCCCAAGAGGGCTTCGCTATTGTCCGGTATAGTTGCTAATGACGTTACATGCTCTTTAGGAATAACAAGTACATGCACCGGAGCCTGCGGGGCTATATCCCGGAATGCTATAGTATTTTCAGTCTCGTGGACAATATCCGCCGGGATCTCGCGACTGACTATGCGACAGAAGAGACAACTGGGGTCCTTCATGGAAGTCCTCCTAGAACTCAGGCAAACCAGCTGGGATGAATCAAGATCTATTGTGCGGGCTAGCAAGGGGCAAAACAGACGCTCGCGAATCATATGAGCAAGGATTTAGTCTTAGCTTTATCGTGTAAGACACTTCGGAGTCAATGAACGTCAAGCCTCACAGACGGGTTCCGGAAAGATCCTCGCATGAACCCACCTAGGTCATACGCCTGAAGAGTCCCGATCTCCACTCTCCGTCCTGGTCTAGAGCGATAAGCGCGAATCCATTCGACACGGCTCTCTCTCTCGACCTCATCCACTCATGATCGAGAATACCCGACAAGATCAACCAACCGCCAGAGATTAGCGCTCCTCTAAACCCCTCATGAAGCGGCTCCAGTATACCCGCCTCTATATTGGCGACTATTCCTGCTACCGGGCCGAGCTCTATGAGACTCTCCGATGTGGCCCACAGCTCAGTCACGGTCACCTGAGTTCCAACCTCGTTAGCTATGACATTGTCTCGGGCAGCTTCGCAGGCGTAACGGTCTCCCTCTATAGCTTGCACTGATACGGCACCTAGCCGGGCGGCTGCGATCGAAAGGATCCCCGAGCCAGAGCCAACATCGATAACCCGGTCTCCCTCTGAGACCACATTATCGAGAAGACGAAGGCACCCCCGGGTCGTGCCGTGTTCAGCTGTTCCGAATGCCATACCAGGATCTAATCGAATACCGATGTCTTCAGGATTCAGGTTCTCTGGATGAGCCCAAGAAGGAAAAACCACTATCCTGTCCGTAACCCTGCGCGGCCCAAGCCCCCTCTTCCAGTTTTCCTCCCAGTCCTCGTGCAACTGCCATCGATGCTCCACTTCGATAGATGAAAGCCCAGTAGAGTTACTCAGCGCCGAGAGCGAAGTACTAACGAACCCTGAAGGATCATCAGGTTCATCAAAGTAAGAGATATACCAGCCGCCTTGCTCCTCGACCCCACAGGCACCGAGGTGTATCAAGCCATCAGCAAGCAGAACCTCTCGCTCATCACCCGCAACAGGACAACGAACTCGAAGTTCGAGCCAGCGCCGCGCGTTCTTTGTCATCCTCCGGTGAAAACCTCTTTCACCCTCGACCAAAACCCTTTGCGCATGCCACGCTTCACAATTTTCGGTGCGGGCGACTCGACACTAGCGAGCTGCCGAAGAACGTCTTCCTGCTCAGGTGTCAGGTCATGAGGAGTCCAAACGCAGATGTTGATAATCTGATCACCGCGAACGTTCCCATTGAGGTCTGGCAGACCAAGCTCTTTAAGGCTTAGCCGTTCTCCACTCTGGATACCCGCCGGGATCCTCACCCGAGCGGCACCATCGATAGACGGAACATCGATCTCAGTGCCCAGTGCAGCTTGGGTGTATGTTATCGGTAATTCATAAATGAGGTCAGAACCGTTGCGCACAAACCTTGGGTCATCTTGGACTTCGAGGAGAACAACCAGGTCTCCCCGACCAGCTCCCTGATCACCCATGTTCCCACGACCTCTGATCGTCAGGAAGTTATCAGATGTTACTCCGGCCGGAACTTCCACTTCGATAGATCTTTCGGAGCGCACCCTTCCATCCCCCGAACACTGCAAGCACGGCTCGGCTATAACCCGCCCTTCACCTCCGCAGGTCCGACATGGTTGCACACTTACGAACTGACCAAAAGCCGATCGCTGCACGTGACGTTCCTCACCGGCACCACCGCAATTAGTGCAAGGTTGTGGACGAGTACCCGCCTGCGCTCCACTACCGTCGCACGCCGCACACTCGTCGAGTAAAGCAACCTTCACAGTCTTTGTCACCCCGGTCGCAACCTCTGCTAGCGTTAGTGGGAGACGGATACGCACCGGCTGAGCCTGACGCCTCGAATTACGCTGACTGCGTGCTCCACGCATCCCAAACATATCTTCGAACCCCGAGAAACCGCCGAAATCGCGCATGAAGACATCAATCGCGTCACTGAAATCGAATCCTGCCGCACCAGATGCTTGACTGCTTCCGCGCAGACCCTCCTTACCGTAGCGGTCATAGATAGCGCGCTTCTCTGAGTCTCGAAGTACCTCGTAGGCCTCCGTCACCTCCTTAAAGCGCTCTTCAGCGTCCGGAGAACCTTGATTTCGGTCCGGGTGGTACTCGAGTGCAAGCTTTCGGTAGGCTTTCTTGATCTCCTCAGAACTTGCCTCGTGAGACACTCCGAGCAGCTGATAATAATTAGACATCTATTCCCTGGTGGACGAAAACAGTCTCCGTAGCGTGAGACCGCTTAATGTCATGGTGCCAGAATGCGAGTCACCAACGTAGAGGTGTAATCGACGATGGTAACGACTTTTTCATACGGCATTCGCGTCGGACCTATGACACCAATCACCCCCTTAAGATCGCCGACGTGGTACTCCGCTGTGACGAGGGTGAAATCTGAGAGTGCGGTGGAGTCATTTTCTTCACCGATGGTGATCCGAAGTCTTCCGCCATGTCTTCGGCTCCCTACCGTTTGAGCTAAAAGATCTCTCTGCTCCGTCAGCTGAATCAACCCCTTCAACTGCTCCCCACTTTCGAACTCCGGCTGACCGGCTAGCACACTTGTGGGACCTAAATGAAGACTTGTGTCATCGAGAGCCTGAATATCGAAAAGTTCCGAGCCTGACTGAACGAACACGTTCATAAGATCGGAGCCTACTTTACTCGATACTGAATCACGTAAGCGATCGGGCAACGACCGACGAATCTCTGAGAACGAGAGGCCAGCGAGTCGTTCATTGAGTGCCCGAGTCACAGTAAGTAGCGTCTCTTCATCAATCTCGACCGGAAGGTCGGCATAAACCGTTCTCACAAGGCCACCCCTTATCGTAGCGACCAGCAGAACTTTGCTACTCGAAACCTTGATGAGTTCGAGCCTTTCGAGATTGGCTTCGTTTATCCTAGGAGCGACTGCTACACCTAACTCATTGGAAATGAGACTCATCGCGCGGGTCGCATGTCGCACGAGCTGTTCTACCGCGAACGAACCCGAGCGTTCAATCTCCTCCTCCAAACGAATACGTTCACGACTTGAAGGTTCATGAGGTTCCATCAGCCGGTCCACGAAAAAACGATACGCCCGGTCAGTTGGGACTCTGCCCGCCGAAGTGTGAGGGTGGAAGAGATACCCCTTCTCCTCGAGATCACTCATGGTGTTGCGAATCGTCGCGGCCGACACCCCAAGGTCAAAAACGCTAGAAACGGTTCTACTACCGGCTGGTTCAGCGGTATCCACGTATGTGCGGACTACGGCCTCCAAGACCTGACGTTCCCGGTCTGTGAGATCCGTTCCTACCGTATCGCGATGATTGAGTGAAGTCATCATCGAATTTCGGGAGGCCGGAGGTAAAGGGTCAACCCAATGCCGACGTTTCATACTCAACCGCCAACTGATCCAAGATCAACCAACCCTCTGGTGTCAGTACACAGCGGTCCTCTACCCAAGCCGCTAGTCCTCGTTCGACCCAGTCGCGTGCCAGCCTATCCTGTGGTGTTCCTGCCGTAGGCCGCGGTATTCCATCAATCGTTCGGAGGTCAAGCCAAACTCGCTCTAGTCGAGATGCCGCTTCGTCTAGAACCTCCCTATCAGCCTCTGGTGATTTAGAAGCATCTACCGCGGCCTGATAGTGTTCCCAAGAATGAAGATTCCAACGTCGTACCGGAGGTGCGAAGCTGTGAGCGCTATTACCTAGGCCTAGATAGGGGTCACCAGACCAGTACGCAGCGTTATGCCGAGATTCGAAGCCGGGACGGGCAAAATTTGATACCTCGTAATGACGATATCCTGACGCCGTTAGTGCCTCAGCAGCCATTAGGAACTCTTTCCGGTATTGATCTTCGTCAACCGCCGGTTCTCTCCCCTTTCGCACCTCTTGGCCGAGGTGTGTCCCAGGCTCTACGGTCAGTCCATAGAGACTTATGTGTGGGACATCTAAGTCTATTACACGTCGAAGATCATCCTCCCACGACCGACCAATATGAATCGGTAATCCGAAGATGAGATCGATGCTCACGTTTTCTATACCACAACCCCTTGCTCCTTCAATCGCTTTAAGTGGACCTTCCGCCCCGTGCAAGCGGCCCATCCATTTTAACGCTTCGGCATCGAAGGTCTGCGCACCGAGGCTGATCCGATTCACACCCACTGCTCTCCATTCTTCCGCAACTTGGGACGAAAAGCTTTCGGGATTCGCTTCTGCCGTCCACTCGAGATCCTGACTCGTAAGACGCTGCGACCCTATCACCCGTGCCAGTTTTGACATTGCTTTGGGACCTAAAAGGGACGGTGTACCACCTCCGACATAAAGTGTGTCCAGTTGATCAGCCATCACAAAGAGGTTCTCCTCCTCAATCAGAGCGATTTCGGAGCGGAGTCCCTGAACCCATCCGTCGAGGCCTCCCTCTGCTCTAACAGTGACTGCAAAATCGCAATACACACAGCGGCGAGCGCAGAATGGAGCGTGCACATAGACCGAAAATGCCTCAGTAGCAGATACAGACGAACATGACACACTCACACTAGGCTTACCCATTCCGATAATGGCTATCGCGAGAAGTGACCCGTGTATCTATCGGATCCCTGGAAACGCCAACAAAAGAAGCTGTCAGGGCGCCCACCACTGGTCTTGCTTCCCGCTTCCTCGCTCCTCTTGCACCACCCTCTGACTCTCACTCCACAAGCGCTCGAGAACAAGTTCTAGGTGTGTACGCGTGACTGATGAAAGGGAAACGATGCCCATGGCATTTCCCGTTTCGATCTTCGGCAACTCTGCGTCTTCGGAGAGCATATCGACTTTGGTAAGGGCAACTAAATACGGCGTTGACGCCAGATCCGCCGAATAGGCCTCCAGCTCTGAACGCAAGCGGTCTAACTCCGCTTGCGGGTCGACAGAATCAACAGGAATCATGAGAAGCAGGATCCGCGTTCGCTCAATATGCCTAAGGAACTGGTGACCTAGCCCCCTCCCCTCGTGCGCTCCTTCAATGATGCCTGGAATATCGGCAATGACGAACGAGCGAAACCCCGAGAGCTGGACGACACCCAGATTCGGGGAAAGCGTTGTGAACGGATAGTCAGCAACTTTGGGCTGAGCGGCAGTCACGGTCGCAAGGAACGTCGACTTTCCGGCATTCGGCTCCCCAACGAGTCCTACGTCCGCGATCAATTTCAGCTCGAGCCGCACTACCTTCTCTTCGCCTGCTTGTCCGGACTCCCACTTTGTCGGTGCCTGGTTAGTTGCTGTCGCGAAACGTGCATTGCCACGTCCTCCACGTCCTCCACGAGCGACGACCACTGTTTGGCCTTCCTCAAGGAGTTCTCCAATCAGCTCCTCTGTTTCAGCGTTATACACGACAGTGCCTGGGGGGACAAGAAGTACTAGGTCCTCACCTGATTTCCCGGTTCTCTTGCTTCCCTCCCCATGCAAGCCGCGTTCCGCTTTGTAGTGCCTGCGATAGCTGTAATCTAGAAGTGTGGTAAGCTGAGTATCGGCGCGGACAACTACATCGCCCCCTTTCCCTCCATCCCCTCCCGCCGGACCGCCGCGAGGTACGCCCGATTCACGACGAAAAGCCTCCGCCCCCGACCCTCCATCTCCTGCTATGACTTCTACCATAGCCCGGTCGACGAACATCAGCCGCTCGGACCTAAACCGGCCATCGTAAGATCGAAGGACGGCCTGAGTTGACCAACGATCTCATTCCGTGTGTTCCTCAAAACAGGGCGACCGTGCCTTCTCAGGCTATGAGACTCTCCATCCGTAATAACTCCTAGCGATTGCAGTGTGTGGACCAGCGCAGCTTCAACAGCACGACGCCCTCCGTCCTCCACCTTTATCGCCACCCCCAGTCCCAACCGTCTAAGTCCTGCTACGTATACGCCCTCAGCACCCAGTTTTACAAAGACGCGGTCTCCGGCGATCTCCATTACTTCAGTGCAAGTACGTCCAGTCCCACCGACCATAAATGGTGCTGATGTCATGGCATCCACGATACGATGCGCCGCATCGCCTCGGTCAGACTGAACCGCAAACCCTGCGAATGATCGAGCCATGTCGCGAAGGGGCACAGCAAAGCACAAAACGCCACATCCATCCACCCCCGTGGCAACCCGACCGGCAGAAACTTCGGAAAAGCGTATCACCTCTTCGAGCATACGTTGCTGAACCGGGTGATCAGCTCGATGGTAATCAATCGGATCCCAACCCATAGCAATTGCCAGTGCGATCATACCCGCGTGCTTTCCTGAGCAGTTGTTGTGGATTCGGCTCGGCTGTTCCTTAGCTTCAGACAACTTACGAGCGGCCTCGGGCGAGAACGGTATCTGCGCTCCGCAACGGAGAAGAGATTCATCCGCCCCCACCTTACTCAAGATTGAACGTGCGCAATCTACGTGAACATCTTCACCTTCATGCGAGGCACAGCACAGGGAAAGTTCCTCACTGGTCAGTCCGAAAGCATCTAGCACTCCTTCCTCTACGAGAGGAAGGGCCTGTATTGGCTTGGCAGCCGAGCGATAGTACGTATAGCGATTTGCATCCCCTACGGAACCGAGAATAGTACCGGATCCGTCTACAACAACTACGTGAACTTGATGGCGTGACTCGACGATACCCCCCCGGACGACCTCAATCGTACTCATGTTAGCACATCAATCATGGGAATCGCTCACTAAGCCTTTTGTCAGCTTGCTAATTCTGCCAGTCCGGGATCTCGTCCGGTTTTACTTCCAAGGCGGCAGTGACCAATTCGGCAGGCGTTTGGACCTCTCGAAGTAAACCCAACGCGCGAGAGAGCTGACGGTCGTGCGATTGCAGCTGATGAAATTCTCCACCTGCGCCCCAAGCCTGTAGAGCAATCTCTCGCTCCATATGGTAACGCACGAATCGCTCAGCTGCCTGGAACTCTTTCGAATCGACGACACCCGCAGCCTCTTCCAATATGCTGTAGAACGCTTGGATATCCTCGTTTGTCAATGAAAACCCAACCTCAATATTCGGGCGATCCGCGACATAGCCGACTGCATAATCAAAGAGTGCCTCTGAGAAGCCACCACCCCTCTGAAACAAACGTAGCACCCCCCCAGACTCTACGAGGCCAAGGGTCTCCGGATACTCATGAACGTCCGGAGTGATTCCGCCGCCGCCATAGAGAGTCCGACCTCCAGCAGATAGGAACTCTGGACGCCCTTCTATGCTCACCGGCTCCACCATCTGCCCGGTTATCGCATACGCCCATTCCCCCTCTGATTGCACCGAAGATGCTAGGCCGGAATCCTGATCTGAGTGTATTGAACGCCCAACTGGTGTATACCATTTGGCCGTAGTCAGTCGGAGCACATCTCCTCCAGTGAGCCGGTAGAGGCTTTGGACAGAGCCCTTCCCAAATGTTGTTTCACCCACGAGGATCGCACGATCGTGATCCTGCAAGGCACCCGCTATTATTTCGGCGGCCGACGCACTGCCCTCATCCACTAGGATGACCAAGGGCATTTCCGGATACTGATCCGGATTTTCTGCGGCGTACAGCTCATTCTGGCTGGCATCCCTACCCCGGGTTTCGACAATGTTCTGACCCTCTGACAGGAACAGATCAGTCACCTCAATCCCTTGGTCAAGGAGACCACCAGGATTACCCCTGAGATCCAACACCAGCGACCTCATACCCTCCTCACGAAGCGAGTCGATCGCAGTTCTAAGCTCTGTCGCAGACGTCTCACGGAATGAGGTAAGAGGAACGTACCCAACCTGATCATCGAGTATCACCGAGAATGGCACCGCCCTGAGGACAATCTCTTCACGGGTAATCGTGAATTCGATTGGATCTTCGAGTCCAGGCCGCAGCATACGAACTGTGACATCAGTGCCTGGACGACCCCGAAGTAATTCCACCGCTTGGTCGGTAAACATTGTATCGGCGGCAACGCCTGCTATCTCGTAAAACTGATCCCCCGCGCGAATCCCAATGCGATTGCCTGGTCCACCGGGGATGGGACTCACAACCGTGACGTACCCTCCGCGATCTACTACCTCAAGCCCAACACCACCATACTCTCCTTCGGTTCGAATACGAAGATTCTCGTATTCGGACGCGGGAAGGAAAGATGAATGAGGGTCTCCCAGTTCCCGAATCAATCCTTCAATTGCTGAATTGTAGAGGAGATCCCGATCAACCTCGTCTACAAAGCTACTGAAAACTCGGTCAACCACTTCCTGAAGCACGCGGGCGTGCACGTATACTTCGTTCGCCCGTGAGACGCCCTCTTGCAGTAACCATCCACCGGCGACCACCGAAAAGAAGGCTACCAGCACCGGAGACACCACGCTACGCTTCATCGCCTTGCCTTTTCAACTGATTTAAACCGCGGACGTAGCCGAAACTTTATCTACCCCGCACCTCCGGGTTCGATCATCTCTGAATCGGTGAAGGTAGCTGGGAATCGAGCGACGAGTTCTTCCCGAATCCTACCTTGCACTTCTTCCGGAGTACCCATAGCCGAAACCACAGTGACGTCCGGCTCTGTTGCCGCAAGATGAAGATAGGCCTCTCGCACTGTATCACGGAAGGATCGACCCTCCGCTTCAATTCGGTCGGGACTCTCTGCCTCCCTACTCTGCCTATCCTCACCCTCATCAGCGGGCAAGTCGAGCACAATGTAGAGATCTGGAGTCAGGCCTCTAGTTGCTATCGTGACCGTCCTTTTAACCTGATCAAGATCAAGGCCACGGCCATAGCCTTGGTAAGCCATTGTCGACAAAGAGAATCGATCAGCAATCACAAGCTTCCCGTCGGCCAGCGCAGGTCTCACTACATCACGAACGAAAGCGGCTCTTGCACCGAGAATGAGCATCAGTTCGGTCTCTGCCGGCATATCCATCTCTGGACCTGCTAGTACGATCTCTCGGATCGCCTCTCCAACCGCGGTGCCCCCGGGCTCACGCGTTGATACGTACGAGAGTCCTAGATCATCAAACCACAGGGATAAGAGGGTGACCTGTGTGGTCTTACCTGCTCCATCTCCCCCCTCGAGTACGATGAACAACGGAGTCGTGGGCCGCTTCGTCAACTCAGTCGTAATACTCAACCCCGAGGTGCGTAACCATCTCCTCGCCCATCATCCAGCGCAACGTGTTTTTCAGTTTCCAATGTTGGATGAAGATGTCGTGCTCAGGATAGAGCCCAGGCGCCGTCTGAGGGGCTTTGAAGTAGAACGAAAGCCATTCCTGAATGCCGCTCAGGCCTGCTCGGCCCGCAAGATCTAGGAAGAGCGCCAAGTCGAGCACAATCGGGGCTGCAAGAATCGAATCTCGGCAAAGGAAGTCAACTTTAATCTGCATGTGGTACCCCATCCAACCAAAGATATCGATGTTGTCCCACCCCTCTTTGTTATCACCTCGCGGAGGGTAATAGTTGATCCTCACCTTGTGATACATGTCTTCATACAGATCAGGGTATTTTTCAGGCTGGAGAATGTGCTCAAGCGCCCCAAGCTTGGACTCTTCCTTTGTCTTGAATGACTCCGGATCGTCTAGAACCTCACCATCACGGTTTCCTAGGATATTGGTGCTGAACCAACCCGAAAGTCCAAGCATCCGGGTCTTGAACCCAGGAGCCAAGATAGTCTTCATCAATGTCTGGCCAGTCTTAAAATCCTTTCCAGCGATTGGCACTCCCTTTTCCTTCGCGAGTGATTCTAGTGCAGGAATGTCAGCAGAAAGGTTGGGGGCACCGTTGGCGTATGGCACCCCTTCCATTATCGCGGCATAAGCATATAGCATGCTCGGAGCGATCTCTGGATCATTACGCTCCATGGCAGCCTCAAATGCCTCGATAGTCTCGTGAGCCGCACCGGGACGCAAAAACACCTCTGTTGACGCGCACCATACCATCACCGCGCGGTCACACCCATGCTTCTCCATGAAGGTGCGGATATCGGTCCGGATCTCTTCGGCCTGCTCTTTCTTAGTCCCAGTTTTCTTGTTTGTCCCATCCAGTTTTTTGACATACTCCGGACTGAATGCCGCCCTCATTGGCTTTATCGACGAGAGGAAATCCTTGATCGGATCTAAATGGTTCTCCTTGTGGAGCACACCCGCATTGACTGCGCTGTCATAACCATTGTCCGGAATTGGGTCCCAGGCTCCGAATACCAGATCTTCGAGGCCAGCCAGAGGAACGAAGTCTTTTATCAGAGGAGTGTTGTCATCGCTCCGCCTGCCGAGTCGAATTGTATTCATCTGCGTAAGTGATCCGATCGGCTTTGCTAGGCCCTCGCGGGCCGCCTCTATACCAGCAACAAATGTCGTCGCCACCGCCCCAAATCCAGGCAGGAGTACGCCGAGCTTACCCTCGGCCGGCTTGATCTCTTCGGGCTTTTTCAAGTTGTCCTCTAGTCAGTTCGTTGTTGAACGCAGATCAGCGGAGAGCAATACACTCACGAGGCGATAATGATGCGACTCTGAGCGCCTTCTTCAATACCCTTCGCCACCGTCTCGTTCACCTTATACATGATCTTCTCAAAGTTCGTCTGCGCTGCAATCACTCGCTGGAACGCGGGCATAGCCTGTAATTCCTCCGCTGTCTTCGCATAGGAAGACTTCAATTCTTCACTCGGTTCCTGACCCGACTGCAGACTGGCCTGGAGTTCTGACTCAATCGACTGGATGCGGTTCTTCAAGTCTACTAAATCGCGATCCTCTTCCGCGGCATCAGATGCCCTCTTCAGATTCTGATACTCGTCCGTACGAGCCAGCGCATTACCCAGATCTTTTGCCATATCGAAAATACCCGCCATCTCATACATCTCCTTTTGAGAGGGGCTGTTCAGCCCGCGCGTGTTCATCGCCCATTTGCACATGGGCGATGACAAATCGTTCCAATGTTGCATGGTCCCGCTTAATTCGGACGTCTGTATAGTGCCCCGAATCTTCAAGCAGAAGGGCCACCTCCCGTGCCTGGCCTAGTCCAACCTCTAAGGCTAACAAACCACCGGGCCTAAGGTATTGGAATGCACCTGCAACCAAACCACGAATGACGTCGAGTCCGTCTTTCCCAGAAAATAATGCTTCTCGCGGTTCCCAATCGAGTACCTCGGGCTCCAAAAGCAGTTCGTCCACCTCCCTCACATACGGCGGGTTCGAAACGATTGCATCGAACCTAACCGTGGCTGGGATTGGTTCGAAGATACGGCCCTCTCGGAACTCAATGAGGGCCTCTAGGCCAGCCGCCTCTGCATTAGACCGAGCGAGGCCTAGTGCCACGCTGCTGATATCTGTCGCTACGACTTTGGCACCGGATTCGGCTGCAAGAGAGAGGGCGATGGCTCCACTGCCAGTTCCAACATCCAGTGCCGTTGGTCTATCAACTTCTTCTCTTAGGAACCAAGCAAGCACTTCATCGACTAGCTGCTCTGTCTCAGGCCGCGGAATCAAGACACCTGGGTAAACGCTCAGCTCAAGCTCACGAAACGGCTGGCACCCAAGTATGTACTGGAGCGGCTCACGGCTTGCCCTCCGCTTAAGAAGCGGCCGGAATTGATTCAGCTCTTCTTGCTTGAGAGGCCGCTCGAAATCCATGTAAAGCTGGAGACGCCCGGTACCTAGAACATGAGCGAGGAGGTGCTCTGCATCGAGGCGACCCGACGACAGCCCCTTCCCCTCAAGATATTCTGAACTCCAGAGAATGAGCCTGAGCAAAGTCCATGGATCTGAGTCCGACCACTGGTCAGCTGAGGCAGATGAGACAACTGCGCCTCGGTGACTGTCCCCCCTGCTCTTCATGCCTCACGCTCCTCCATCCGCTCTTGCTGCTCGGCCAATCGGAGTGCTGTAGTCACCTCCTCGAGATCACCGTCTAAAATCTCGCTAAGACAGTATAATGTCAGACCAATTCGGTGATCAGTCACCCGATTCTGAGGAAAGTTGTAGGTGCGGATCTTTGCGGAACGGTCACCCGTCCCTATCTGGGTCTTCCGCTCCCGAGCACGTTCAGCCTCCGATTCGGCAATCTTTAAGTCCAATAGCCGGCTCCGAAGCACCTTCAAAGCCTTTGCCTTGTTCTTGTGTTGGGACTTTTCATCCTGGCACGACACCACAAGACCTGTTGGTATGTGAGTAATCCGGATCGCCGAATCAGTAGTATTCACTGATTGGCCACCTGGACCTGAAGAGCGGAATGTATCGATCCGCAATTCATTTGGATCGATGTCAACGTCAACGTCCTCAGCCTCCGGAAGTACCGCCACCGTCGCAGCAGATGTGTGGATCCGTCCTTGGCTCTCTGTCGCAGGGACTCTCTGTACACGATGCACGCCCGACTCGCGACGCAGGCGCCCGTAGACGCCCTTACCTCTCACAGTGAACACAGCCTCTTTTACCGCACCAGGGATACCCTCTGAAATATCGACAAGTTCGATCGCCCAACCGGCCCGCTCCGCGTATAGCCGATACATTCTCATAAGGTCCGCTGCGAACAATCCGGCCTCGTCGCCCCCTGTACCGGCCCGGATCTCGATCACAGCTGGGCGATCGCCTAAGGGATCAGGGGGAATCAGAAGCTCTTTCGCTTTTCCAGTCAGAATCTCAATCCTGCCCTCGAGAATTCGGGCTTCTTCTTCTGCGAGTGCGGCCATTTCGGGATCCTCCGACGTCCCGATTAGTTCAATCGCCCCCTCGCACTCTTGCAATGCCGCTCGCAACTCAGTTCCACAGATAACGATCGGCTCAAGCCAAGAACGCTCCTGACTTAGCTCCCGTATCCTTTTTGGGTCCGCCAAGACTTCGGGACTGGAAAGCGCTTCTTCCACCCCCTCGAAACGACGTTTGACTTCAGCAAGTCGATCGTCGAGCAGTGGGTCGATAAGGAAAGCCTTCATGGTATGAAGGGCCGTACGCGCGATTACGCGCCTACAGAGCCCGCCTTTTTACTCGGCGTTCTTGTCGTACTTCTTCTTGAATCGATCGACACGACCGGCAGTGTCCACCAGACGCTGCTTGCCAGTATAGAAGGGGTGACACGTCGAACAGATCTCTACGTGCACCTCATCTTGTGTCGCCATCGTTTCGAACCGGGTCCCGCATGCACAGACGACTTGGGCCGCCATATATTCGGGATGAATCCCCTGCTTCATATCCTGCTCCAACAGTTCGGTCAGGCTAGAGTGAAGAAAACTAAACGAGGGACCCACGAGGGTCTAGTGATTCCGCTCACGAGTCACCCTATCTTTCGAAAATTTCTTTTGCCGGATCTACCCTTGAACGATCTGTGCCCACACTCTTCCAAGAGCTACGCGAACGGGAGTTAATTACTACCTCTACCTTCGCCTGGCACATTAGGACCCCACATAAACTGCCAACCCAAACGTACCTGAAGGTACTGCAGATCAGGCATGACCTCATACCGCCCGTTAGCATAGAAGCGCATACCATCAGTGATTGGGTACTCGGTGCCGACGTGAAGGTTGAAGCCTGCCTCCACCGAGTCCAGAAGGTCTTCTACGAAAGTACCTCTGATAACCTCACCATCTCCATCCATGATGTGAGCAGTAACACCCAACCCTCCGAACGTCAGGACGTCCATCGGAAGTTCCCAGACGACATGTACGTCTGCACCGACAGCAATATCAGTGTAGTCGATTCGCCCTAGGTCTAGGGTAGGTCGCACGCCATCATTCTGCTCCGCAACAAGATCCTGAACACGATCCTGAAACTCTACTATCTCACCCTGGTTCATTGGTGAGGTCCAGTACATCAGTGAAGGAACAACACGCACCCCAGTGCCGGCATACCCGAGATCAAAACGCACTCCGTACGATGTCGTATTGATTACGCGGTCCGCCCACAGGTAGCCATACTCGAGTGCAACCCCACGAAACGAGAGATGCTCGTTGCTGACAGCCGAGGTGTCCTGGGCGCAGACGCTGGAACCAAGAACCGCCAACGAGACAACCGCACCGACGAGCTCCCTGCAAACCGTCATCAGGGGGATCCCGATTGATCAGTTGTCTCAACAATTTCGGCAACTAGATCGTAGTCATGTGCGCCCACTATACGAGCTCGAACAAACTCTCCTGGGTTCCACACGCCCGAGCCTATCAAATGGGTCACCCCATCCACATCCAGGGCTTGGCCCGCTGTTCTACCGACCGCCCCATACTCCGGATCATCTTTTAGAGGTTGATCCACAAGAACATCTGTCTCCCGGCCGACATACATAGAATTTCTCTCGAACGAGATCGCTCGTTGAAGTTCCATTAGTTCCTCCAGTCTGTCATCCATCACGTCCTGTGGAACGTGACCAGGGAGCCTTTCGGCTCGTGTTCCCTCCTCTACTGAGTAGGTAAATGCACCAACCCGTTCAAATTGAATCTCCTCGAGAAGCTCCAACATTTGACTAAAATCGCCCTCGGACTCACCGGGAAAACCAACTATCACAGTCGTTCGAAGCGTCAGTCCAGGGATCGCTTCCCTCAGCCAACCTGTACGTTCGATGATCGTCTTCCTTCGCTCCGGTCGGCGCATCAGAGTCAGAATTCGATCACTACCATGCTGAATAGGCATGTCTAAGTAGGGAAGGATTCGATTCTCAGATGCTAACAAATCCACCAATTCCCGAGTGATACCTGACGGATACATGTAAAAGAGCCGGTACCAAGGAACAGCCGTACCCTCGAGCAGAGCTCGTAAAAGGTCTGGCAGAAGCGGTGCCTCAGAGTCATGTCGCCGAAGATCACGACCGTACCACGTCGTATCCTGTGATATGATGTTGATCTCTTGCACACCAGCGGCATGTAGACCGGATGCTTCTCTTACCAAGTCATGCATCGGCTGTGATCGGTGTAATCCGCGCATCATCGGGATAGCGCAGAACGCACACGTATGGTCACAACCCTCACTAACCTTCAGGTAGGACGTGTGACGCGACTCGCTTGAAAGCAGGCGGAGCGGCCTCTCCATTAGCGGGACAGCTGTCGACTTATCCGGCAAGAATCCGAGGCCCCTAAGCTCCGTTACTAATCTCGGCAGTTCGGTGAGGCCCAGAAAAAGATCGACTTCGGGGATCTCCTTGGCGAGTTCATCGCCGTGTCGTTGAACCAAACACCCCACAGCAACTACAGCTCGAACGTCCCCTTCGCCCTTCATCGCACATGCGTCCAAAATAGTCTCGATCGATTGCTCCTTAGCCGACCGGATAAAACCACATGTGTTCACGATTATGACTTCTGCGTCTTGGATATCGGATGAGACGCGAGCCCCATGCCCCAAAAGAGCTGCCATGGTGCGTTCTGAGTCCACCGTGTTCTTGTCACACCCCAGTGTCACCAGTGCTATCCGCGGCCCATCTAACTCACCCACAGCATCGAATTCGTGACGAACGATTTCCACGTCATTCGAAACGTCAGAGCGGACCGGAGTTCGAGACAGAGGAAAGACAGGAAGATCCCTGCTCCGATTCATCCCAGGCCTCCCATCAGCGGACCATCACCAGTGCTCCAGATGGAGGCGCAAATGTGAAATAGTCCGATCCGGGGTCAGCGTCGAATCCAACATTTTCCATCGTGATGGTCCGAACATTACCGTTGGCTTCCTCCATTTGGATGCGGCGTAACACAGGTGCACCCCGATCGATCCAGATCGTGGCAAAGCGGAAGCTCATGCTGCGCTTAGGTACCATTCGTAGACGATGAGTCGACCATTCCTCAACATCCTCCGCACTTTCGTACGTGATCTCGTATTTAGCACCCGAGTTCTCAAGAAATTCTCGATGAAAATCCCTTCCTCCCGCGCTCCGATCCGCCGACGTCTTAAGGACGGTTTTCTCATCGTTACTTGGGAAATACACCCATGCAAACATCCCGTCGACCACGATGAGATCCCCTTTCGGGTTATCGAAGCGCATCGCAAAGAGGTTCGGCTTAGCTTGACACAGGCGACCGGTTCCGGTGCGCTCACTGCCAAGAAGCGGCACATACAAGTGCTGTGTGAAGTCGGCACAGAGTGTCTCGACGGCCCCATAACGAACTGCCGCTTGGTTAAGAACTTCAAGACCTTTGTCTTGGGCGCTGGCGTTACTGGGATGCCATCCAATCACCAGTACCAATCCCAACGCCACCCACGAGGAGACCGACCCCGAAAAACGGGTCACACCTATCTCCGACATCGGATCAGTCTCCAGCCATAAACTTTTTTAGCTCGTCTAACATCATTAGGACCTCACGGCCCTTCGAGCCTTCCGACGGACCGAGCACTCCCGCATCGTGAAGCTGGTCCACTATCCGGGCTGCTCGTCCGTATCCTATTCCCAGCTTACGCTGCAAGAGCGACGTAGATCCCGTCCCATTCTGGATGCAGACCTCCGCTGCCTTCACAAAAAGGCCGTCCCAGTCACCCTTGATTTCGTCAGGGCCCGCTTCTGACTCCTCTAGTTCCGCACCCCGCACTTCCTCCAGGATATCCGGCTCATTGGCCACGTCGATCGAATGACCGACCTCTTCCGCATGACGATCGAGCAGTTCCACATACCACCCCATCAGACGCTCTGTATCCTCTGTTGGAAGGAACGCTCCTTGGATCCGAACAGGCACACTACCTCCCGGTGGCAAAAAGAGCATGTCACCATTGCCCAGTAGCGCGTCGGCCCCGTTCTGGTCAAGAATAGTTCGTGAATCAGTCTTAGATGCCACCCGGAACGCGATCCGAGTTGGGAAATTGGCCTTTATCAGCCCAGTAATAACGTTCACAGAAGGACGCTGTGTCGCTACGATCAAATGAATGCCAATGGCTCGCGCTTTTTGAGCGAGCTGCGTAAGAGGCTTCTCTACTTCAGACTGCACAGTCATCATTAGGTCGGCGAGCTCGTCTACAACAACGACTATATATGGCATGATGCCTTCCGAGTAGATCCACCTATCCTCGTCTGCGTCATGGCCTTTGGGAGTGCTGCGACGGAGTGTCTGGCCGTCTCGCACCTTATTGTTGAACTCGCCAATCGAACGGACGTAGTTCGCCTTGAGGAGTTCATAGCGACGTTCCATCTCCATCACTGCCCATTTCAACACCCCCGCAGCATCCCGAGGGTCGGTCACCACGTTGTGACGGAGATGAGGCAATCGCGAATAGACGGAGAGCTCAACCATCTTGGGGTCAATCAAGAGGAGGCGAAGCGTTTCTGGTGTGTGCCGGTATACCAAACTCGTCACTATCGTGTTGAGACACACCGATTTTCCAGCCCCAGTCGCACCGGCGATCAATACATGAGGCATCTTCTCGAGTGGCGAAACATATGGTTTGCCATTCAGGTCTTTCCCTAGGGCGAGAGGTAGCACCCCTTTGGCCACGCCAAACTCTCGAGCTTCGAGGATCTCACGTAGGTTGACGATCTCGGCATTTGGGTTCGGGATCTCAACACCGACAGCTCCTTTGCCCGGAATAGGCGCCACGATCCGGATCGTTCGAGCTTTCATCGCTAATGCTAAATCCGCGTCAAGATTCGCAATACGGTTCACCTTCACGCCTGGCGCTGGTACAACTTCGAACTGGGTCACAACAGGACCTGTTGTGCGCCCGCCGAGAGAGCTTTTGATGTTGAAAGTCGCAAGTTTTTCAATGAGCACCTGACCGAGCGCATCAAGCTGTCTCTCCATACTCGCACGGTCCGCACTCTCTGGAGCGCTTAGAAGATCTACTGGCGGAACCTCGTGCTCCACTAGGACTCCCGCATTTGGGTCATCCAATCCAGCCTGATCGTCTATACCTGAAGGATCTGACCCTTCACCCTTCGAGTCTTTTTCTGAGGTGACCTCCTCAGCAGGCTCGTCCCCGACTTCATCAGACGCTACTTCGTATCCAGTGCCTATGTCAGAAGTTTCAGGATCGTCGTCCTGCTCGTCTTCACAGGTAATCTCCACGTCCGCAGACAGCTCGGACAATGGATCAGCAGTCGATTGCTCTAAGGAGCATGTAACATCTTCAGGGCTGTCCTCCTCCTTTGCCCACTCTGGTTCCATCCCCTCCACTGGAAGCACGACCTGGTTCGCAAGCTCGCGCTCACGTTGATCCGCAATTGCCTGAGCTGCCACTTCCCGACCGCGATCAGCAACGACTTTCATCGTTCGACTAGCCGCATCACCACCGACCATAAACCCTCGCCCCACCAATCTCAGGGGATTCCACCCCAAAGTTGTTACACTGAGAGCAACGAACGCAGTTGTCGTCACGACCGTGCCTCCCACCACTCCAAGCAATCCGACCAGAGGATGCCCTAACGTCGTGCCGATCCACCCCGCGGACACTGGCGACTGTGTCGCAATCCAAGTAGCAATCGGGACGAGAAAAAGCATTCCAAAAAAGAGGAGCCCGAAGCGCAAAGCCCTCGACGAAACCATCCACCCACCCAGTTGCAGCCCGAGGAAGATGACAACCACCGGCACTATGACCGACGCGACACCTACTAGGGAAAACAAAATGTCGCGAATCGTAACGCCAAAGACCCCCACCATGTTGCCTGAGGGGAACCACTCTAAACTGCGCGAACCAAAGACCTCAGCCGGAAAAAGTGAGAGCGAAAAAAGAACGGCGATCCCGAGTACCGCTACTGCCGCGACCTCTCGCTGTTGCTCTCGAGACAGCAAGCTGTTTCTATCCTTGTTCTTCTTGGATCGCCCCCTCTTCGAGGTCTTTTTCTTGGGGCTCACTCTCCGATCATGCTCCGGCTCGGGTGATCGACTGGTCTAGCATCTCAACCAAAACATCATGACGATCGACCTCTGCACATAGTGCGAGGTCATCCTCTAGGCCCACTCCGATCACGGCGCGCCCTGCAGCGGAGAGACTCAGGAAACGCTTTGTTGGCTTTCGAGCTTGAGCAAACGCACGGACCGCCCGAGCCGCGTCATTCAATTCGGAATCTCCATCTTTCTTCGAGTTTGGACCTGCAAGGATCCTTTCAATGAGGTGCCCTGCACACAAAGCGTCGTCCAGAGAAAAAGCATCCTCATGTCCTATGCAAATGATGGAGACATGCTCTGCCGTCGAAACCTCTAGCGCCACCGAACCTAGATTAGTAAGTGCACAAGGGAGAACTCGATCGCCTTCCTGCGCCAGCCGCAATGCTCTGGTGGCATGCGTTAAATTCATCACAAGCTTTTTACCCGCGACCACATCACTGGTGAACTCGTGCGGAGAGTTGCCCAAATCGAATCCCTCCACCTTCTCTGCTTTTCGCTCTCCACAAAGCAGGGAATCCTCCCGACCGAGCGACGCAACAAGTTTCACCGCATCCTCTGTTGATTCGGTTGGGAAAATCTCCCGCGCGCCATTTGCCAGCGCTTCGACAATCGTCGTAGTCGCTCTTAAAACATCGATCACTATGACCGTGGAACCAGAGATCTCGATTCCATCGACTTCTGGGACAGTAAAGTACGTATCTATCCTCATTGGACCGGCTGATCCTTGGCCATCACTCGGGCAACAAACCCCGTATCCAGATCCCCTTCGACAAAGTGTTGGTCATCCACGATCTCGCGGAGGAACGGTATCGTTGTTGGAATGCCTTCTATGACCATGTGATCCAGCACATGCCGGGCCCTGACTATAGCCTCCTCGCGAGTCTTTCCACTAACGATCAGCTTCGCAAGCAACGAGTCGTAGTGCGGTGGGACTCTGTATCCGGCATACACATGCGTATCCAGTCGAACCCCTGGGCCACCCGGTGGATGGAAGGCAGTAATCGTGCCCGGCCCCGGCGCGAAGTTACGGTCAGGATCTTCAGCATTGATCCGGAACTCAATCGCGTGCCTCTGATGAACTATCTCGCCCTCCGGCGCAGCAAGAGGTTCTCCAGCAGCAACCCGGATCTGTTCTTTGAGTAGATCGAATCCCGTGGTCACTTCAGTGACCGGATGCTCAACCTGGATCCGCGTATTCATTTCCATAAAGTAAAAGGAGCCATCCTGGTCGAGAAGAAACTCGACCGTACCGGCGCCGACATAGTCAATCGCCTTTGCTGCACGCACAGCAGCCGCGCCCATCTCAGCTCTCAGCTCTGCTGTCAAACCAGGCGATGGAGCCTCCTCGACCAATTTTTGATGACGTCGTTGTATCGAACAATCACGCTCCCCGAAATGCATCACTCGCCCATGCTTATCGCCGAATACCTGGATCTCAACATGCCGGGGCTTGAGGATACAGCGCTCAAGATAGACGTCAGAGTTCGCAAATGCTGCTCGAGCCTCATTCTGCGCTGCCGCGAAACGCTTAGGGAATTCATCAACATCCATTGAAACCCTCATGCCCTTCCCGCCACCGCCCGCCGACGCCTTGATCATGACAGGGAAACCAATCTCTTCCGCAATTGGAATCGCCTCCTCCACGGTCGGCACGATTCCGTCTGATCCAGGAACAGTCGGCACTCCGGTTTTCACCATCGTCTCCCTTGCTGTTGCCTTGTCACCCATAAGACGAATCTGCTCAGGTGTCGGACCAATAAAAGTGATACCCGAGCGAGCGCAGATCTCACTGAATTCGGCATTTTCAGCGAGGAAGCCATAACCGGGATGGATCGCCTCCGCACCGGTGACCTCAGCGGCCGCTATGATACGGGGGGCATTGAGATAGCTCTCTGCAGCCGCAGCAGGACCAATGCAGACATCTTCATCTGCGAACCGGACATGAAGAGATTCTCGGTCCGCCTCCGAATAAACAGCTACCGTCTTGACGCCAAGCTCGTGGCAGGCGCGAATGATACGGAGAGCTATCTCTCCGCGATTTGCAATTAGTACTTTGTTAAACAAACGGTTACCTCCCGGACCGCGAACGCCCCGAATGCGGCACGGGAATCGAGTCCATTGCAAACCCTATGTAGGGGTCTAGTCTGCTACAGAGCTTTGGATCAACTAGGATCTACGAGAAACAACACCTGACCGAATTCAACGGGCTGTGCGTCTTCAATGCATATCTCGGTGATGGTACCGGAAACTTCACACTCCAGCTCATTCATCAGTTTCATAGCTTCTATGATGCAGAGGGTCTCTCCCTCCGAAACTTTAGAGCCGACATCTACGTAGGGTGAAGTGTCCGGTGATGGCGAACGATAGAAGGTTCCCACCATCGGTGATGTCACCTCAATCAGGTGACTGGCAGTAGAGGTCTCTTCCTCCTCAGGGCGCTGAACTACTTGAACGTCATCTGAGGCAGACCCGGTCGGCACAAGTACGGGAGCAGACATTCCGACAGGAGCAGCGCCCCCATACGGGGGCGTTTTCGAGAGGCTGACACGGGTACCCGTGCGTTCGATCTCCAGCGAATCAACACCGCTGTCGTCGAACACTCTTATTAGACGTTCGATGAATTCGAGATCGATCATGAGTTTACCCTAGAGAGATACTTTTCTTCACGACGGTCGATCTTGAGAACGTCCCCTTCTTCAACGAATAGTGGGACATTGATTACGGCACCCGTCTCAAGTGTTGCGGGCTTGGTCGCACCTTGCGCGGTATCACCCTTAAATCCGGGATCTGTCTGGGTGACTTTCAGCTCCACGAACTGAGGAAGCTCTACACTGATAACCTTCTCATCGTGAACCAATCCCTCACATGCCATGTTTTCCTTAAGAAACCTCAGTTGTTCTGCACCAAGCAAATCACGCGGAATCGGGATCATATCAAAGGTATTAACATCCATAAAATAGTAGAGGTCACCGTCAGTATATGAATAGTTGACCGGGCGACGCTCTAGACGAACATCCTTCACTTTTTCACCGGCCCGATAAGTCTTATCCACTACGGAGCCGCTCAGGACGTTCTTCAGCTTCGTCCTAACGAACGCCCCTCCTTTGCCGGGCTTAACGTGCTGAAAGTAGGTAATGGACCAGAGATCGCCGTCGATCTCAATCACCATCCCATTGCGGAAATCCGCAGTACTGGCCATGCAAGTCGTCTCTCTTCAAGTCTTTGGAACGGGGATCAGCTTTCTAGTTGGGCGAGCAACCCCCGCAGTCCTAAAAGATAGCTCTGGATGCCAAGGCCATAAACCACACCCGACGCGACTGGTGCTAAGTATGAGTGGCGACGAAAGCGCTCGCGACTCGAAATATTCGACAAGTGACATTCAACGAATGGACGATCGACACCGGTCAAGGCATCTCGAAGTGCAATCGATGTATGAGTGTATGATCCAGGATTAATCAGGAACCCGTCCACTCGTTCAGCCGCCTCTTCGATGTAATCGAGAAGCTCCCCTTCATGATTGGATTGGAATACCTCGATCTCAGCAGCCATCTCTCCCGCTAGTGTAGCCAGCGCAACATTCACATCATCAAGAGTCTTAGAACCGTACACCTCGGGTTCTCGTTTGCCGAGCAGTCTGAGATTTGGGCCATGAATTACCGCGATCTTCATTTTTTATCCGTCTCCCATCCTAAGAGCTTATCAAAGTATTGGTCGATCTTTTCTGGTTCGACTCCGCCGAAACTGACCGGGGCCTCACCATCCTCTCCGTCAGGTGAACGAAATGGTTTTGCGGCGGGTTGATCGATCTTGCTGCCCTCACCAAGGTCTACCTCTCGAGCTTCAACCTCTCCCTCATAAAAAGACCCTGGCTCCGCTAACCCTCTGTTAAGATTTTCTTTTTTTCCAATATCAGACGCAGGCTCGGTGTTCTTTGTGACTGGCTCTAGGGTGCCGCCAGTCGGAGTCGGATCTCCGGCTATCGAACAAAGGATGCCCTCAAGTTCGGTGATTCGGGCGTTGATGTCCGCGGCATCGGACTGCACCGAGTTCAGGTGACGATATACGTGCAGTGCTTGGCCCACAAAGCCTTGCGAAAAGTAGAGCTCGGCTAGGGTCCGAGTGTGGATAGGCTCTTCAAGACTCGTGGAATGATCTTCATGTGACTGATCCACGAGCTTGGCTTCAGCCGCGATTGACGACTCCTCAGGATCGCATTCGAGGGGGCTCACCATCCTATCCGACTGCATCGACTCATGATCAGTCTCGATCACATCGCGACGAAGCGACTGTGCCGCATCGTCGCCCAGCTCACCTCGGATCCGATCGAGGACAGCTAGAGCGACAATGTTGCCGGGATCTAAATCGAGACTTCGCCTTGCCGCAAACTCTGCCTCGGCCATCATACCTTGAGAAGAAAATACCCCCGCGGCAATGACATGACCTGTCGCGAAATCAGGGTTACGAGATATCCCATCTGCGAGCATCTCTATGGCTTTCAGGGCATCTCCCTTCCTGGACAATGCTTCCGCAAGCGGAGCGAATGCTAGGCCCTCAGGATCACGTGAGGACCATAGGAGTTCCTGTAGTGTCCGAATTTCTTGGTCTATGCTGTCGGACACACCGACTCCGTCTAGTCGAAGATAAAATGCTCTGCCCCCCAGTCCGATGTGAAGGTACGGATCGGTCGGAAATAGTGTCAACGACACCAAGGACCCTGAGTGCCTAATTCGGTAGCAAGCTCCACTACCGGAGAACACTACCGCAGACTGACAAAGAAATAGTGCTTAGGCAGACTCGCGATGTCAGCTCAACAAAGCTATACGTTGAGGGGCCGAACCTGACACGTTATCGTTGTTGGCTCATTCTGAGGCACACTTTCACTTGTTTGCTGGTCGCAGGAGTCGACGTGCTATGATGCGTCAAATGCGGGAAGCCACGAAGCCAATCATGTTCTTAGCAGCATTAGCATTTTTGGCTCTCATGGTGTTCGAGTGGGGCATGGACGCCTCTGGGCAGAGTGGTGGCGGTGTGGGCGAAATCGGGTCGGTTAACGGCCAACCCGTGATGTACGATTCGTACATGGCCGCATATCGTCAGCTTTACGATCAGGTTCAGAGGAACCAAGAAGAACTGATCAGCTCTCAACAGAACAAGGAAATCGAAGACGCGGCGTTCGACGAAGTCGTGACGCAACTGCTCGTTCTGCAAGAGCTGCGCGAACGGGGTATCATGGTCACAGACCGTGAAGTGAGCGAAGCAGCGCAGTTCTCGCCGCCCGACTACCTCCAAGCGCAGTTCATAGATGATGCTGGAGGCATCGACCTGCAAGCATACCATACTTTCTTGGCCACCCTCCCCCCAGAACAGCTGATACTCTTGGAGGCGTACTACAGGGACGTAATCCCGCGAAGCAAGCTGCTTCGACAAGTATCTTCGGGAATCTACGTTTCCGATGCTGAGCTCTGGCAGGAGTTTCGTGATCAAGTAGAGCAGGTAGAAATTCGATACGTTCCGATGGATCCTTCAGTGCGATACGAAGATGAGGCATTCAGTGTCTCGGACACGGAAATTGAGGATTACTACGGTTCGAATCAGGAAGAATTTGAAGTGCCCGCCCGCGTCTCGTTAAAGGCGGTCGTTTTAGACAAAACTCCGACGGCCACTGACACGGCCGCGGCATACGCAGAAGCACAAGAGTTAATGCAAGAGATCCGCGAGGGTGGAGATTTCGCCGAGATAGCTCAGGCTGAGTCTGCTGATCAGCCTACGGCATCTGTCGGGGGTGACCTCGGAGTGTTCAGCCGAGGAAGAATGGTCCCCCAATTCGATTCAGTCGTCTTCGCTACGACCCCCGGACAACTAGCAGGCCCCGTTCAGACGAGCTTCGGCCTCCACGTCATCGAAGTCCAAGAGCGCTGGTCGCAGGATAGTGTTAAGGCACGTCACATTCTAGTCCCAATCACTCGCACAGATGAGAGTGAGATCCAGCTTCTAACACTCGCCGATTCACTTGAAGATCTAGGCGAAGAAATGGCCCTAGATCAGGCCGCTTCATTGGCTGGCCTGACATCCACTGAGTTGGACATCGCACAGAATTTCCCATTCCTTCCTGGAGCCGGGCAGGTGTCCGAGGGGGCGGATTGGGCATTTGAGGAAGCGTCCCCTGGTGATGTTAGCCCAGTATTCGAAACGTCTACTGCATTCTATTCTCTTGAACTGGTCTCGTCGGAACCGGAAGGCATCCTGCCGATCGAAGATGCAAAAACGGCCATCGAGTCTACCTTACTGTTTGACGCAAAGATGAACCAAGCACAGATCGACGCGCAGGAGCTAGTAGCGCTCGTTCGTGGGGGATCGGTTCTATCGAATGCCGCAGCTGACTTAGCACTCGACGTGCGAATGGCTGGTCCTTTCAGTCGACGTGACTTTGTCGCCGGAATTGGCCGCCAAAATGCAGCCGTCGGAGCAGCGTTCGGGCTAGGGATCGGCGACGTGAGCGAGGTAGTCCCGACACCGGCAAACGTGTACGTGATTGAGGTTCTAACTCGCACGGACGCTGACTCGACAGCGTGGCTCACTCAACTCACCGAGCAGAGGCAGTCTGCGATCTCAATCAGACAGCAAGCTAGACTTGGGGAGTGGATAGAAGCGCTGCGCGCATCCGCGAATATTCGTGACCGACGCGACGTGGTACTCGCGCCGGTTGACGAAGATGCGATCCCTCAAATGCCAATGCTCTTCTAAGCAGGGGCTGACCAACCAGCTAGACGCGCACTGGTGCGCTCAAAGGCGAAGGTCAATCTCTGCGATCTTGTGCCCCTCTGTCCTCAGTCGTCAGAGACACCAGCGGCACTGTCACCAAGGCTGCGCGGCTCTCCTTCCTCCGATTCTTCATCCTCCGATGCCAGTTCTGGAGGCGGAGTTGAGTTATGGATCTGTCGATCCGGCACCTTGAGCTCGTGTTCGATCTCTCGAACCGAACTCTTAAACTCACGGATTCCTTTTCCAAGAGATGATCCGATTTCAGGCAGGCGCTTCGCGCCGAAAAGAAGAAGCACTATCAGGAAGATGAAAACCATCTCCCCCATACCAAATCCACCAAGACCCATTCTTCAAGCACTCCCCCGGGGCTTAGCCCCATCGATACTAGTCAAATCCAAGAGCGAACCACCATCGCAACTATACCAATGCCCACTATCGTCAAGAAATTCAATATCAGAGTAATGGGCCCGAGGACAATTGCGACAGCCACTAGGTCCACAGAGAGCGGACCCACCGATATATCCACCGAAGTCAGAAGGAACTCCCGAGGGGCTCCGTCAGGCAGGGAGAAATCCACCAGCTTCGTAAGTAGCCCGCCCAGGCATAACCCCAGTACCAGGGTAAAAAGGAATCTCTTCCAGCCTCGGTTTCCCGGACCTACTAGAAGACTACTGGCCACACCCCCACCTCTTCTTTCGTTCGTATTGTCTTAGCCCAAATCACTTGATCCTATCCACAGCGTAACTGACCGCATCGAAGAGTGAAGTCACCGCCGGGCTGTCCGGAAGTGATTTGAGGGCCCCGCGCGCCTGACCAGCATAACCTTCCGCTACCTCGTTGGCATAGTCCAACCCACCGTGCTCAACGACAATATCCACGATTCGAGCTATCTCTTGATCCGTAGGATCGATACGTGTGAAGAAGTCCCGAATCTCCTCATGCTCTTTCTTGGATACGCGCTCAAGCGCCGAGACGAGAGGAAGAGTGACCTTCCGTTCCCGGAGATCATGCCCAGTAGGTTTTCCAGTGACCGCTTCCGTTCCCGTGTAGTCGAGCAGGTCATCCGCTATCTGAAATGCCATCCCTAGATTGTGCCCATAAGAAGCAAGGGCTTCCCGGTAGTCAGGGGCACCGGAAATAGCGCCCATCTCGCAGGCTGCCGCCATCAATGACGCCGTCTTGGCTGCAATCAACCGGTAATAATCGTCTTCTGAAAAGTCCAGTGCATCGTATGAAGTTAGCTGACGCATCTCCCCCACCGACATCTCATTCGCCGCTCTCGCCAGGACCGCGAGCGCGTCCACGTTGCCGACCCTTGCCAGTTCAGAGACTCCCTTCGAGTAGAGGTAATCTCCCATGATTACTGAAACCTGATGCGTCCAGAGCGCATTCACCGTGGGGAGACCGCGCCTCAACACCGAGTGATCTACTGCATCATCATGCACAAGTGTGGCTAGATGAACGAGTTCCACAACCGCAGCCAAAGTCAGTGCATCTTCGCATTCCTGATCGGCGACTCTACTGCAAAGCAGAAGCAACGTCGGTCGGAAAAGTTTCCCCCTCATGAAAAGCAGATGCTCATTGACCTCTTCAATTCGGTCGAAATCCGATAGTACAATCCTTCGGATCTCGTCACCAACACCCGCCACAAGCGCACTTACCGGAGCCTGGATCGCCGAAAGCTGCGGTGGGGATTTGCCAACCAGTTTTGTCATTGCCTGTGATTAGTTTGGGATAGGAATGGGCGAGTGTCCGCTGCCCTGTTCAGTCTGATTTCGTTTAGAGACACTCTTCCCCTCGGCAAAGTTTCTGGTAGGGGTCCGGAATAGCGGTCGTCTTTGTCCGTATTTCTCTCATCTATGTCCGCTTTCTGTTCTTTCTGCCCGAGAAGCTTGATCTTCTACATTGTTGCTTAGGAGCCCTTCCCCCGACGACCGTCTCGTCGTGCAGCGATGTGTTTTGCCAATCGTTCGGACAATCTCCTAGCGTGCCCCGGATCCGGGAGCTTTAATCTGTCTTCGCAATTACTGAGCACAAGAGTATCCGGAAGCATACCAATGACTTCTGTCTCAGTGACCTTACCCCCAAGAGCACCAACCTCAGCGGCAATCACGTCAAAAACATCTAACGGCGATGTTCTGAAAGGGTCCTCAAGGTTCATAGATACCTGGATACGTCCAGACACCTCAAGTTCCAGGCCAAGAGCTCGTAGACCAGTAAAACCCCCATCCCGTTCTCTGATTTTTGAAGCTACCGACCGTGCCTCCTGAAGTGTGATTCCTTCAGTAAAGATATTCCACGCTAATAGGACCTCTCGGGCTCCTACACAGGTGACCCCAGCAGTCGGATGCGCAGAGGAACGGCCTGCCATCTGGTCTGGCAACCTGTCCAGCGGCCAGCCCCCGGTGAGTTCTTCTAACCCACCACGCCTCAAGGTTGCCAGATCACGGCCAGGAGGACTAGACGCATAGCCATAGTGATAGACCGGCACACCCAGAGCACTGATCGCCTTCCCTACTCGTCGAGCAGAATAAACCGCCTCAACCATCGACATGTCATTTAATGGAACGAACGGCAACACATCCAAGGCACCGATCCGCGGATGCACTCCCCTATGTTTTCGTAGGTCAATGTGCTCCCGAGCAAAACCCGCAAGGGATATCGCAGCGTCTTCTACAGCGGGGGGCGAACCTATAAAAGTTATGACGGCACGATGGTGGTCTGGGTCAGTGGACCAGTCCAATACCTCCACGTCGTATACGCTGATCCGGTCGACCATCTCGCGGATCAAACCAAGGTCGCGACCTTCCGAGATATTTGGTACAGCTTCGAGCACTGGCACACGTAGGTCAGACGCCATGGTGAAATCTATCTAACTAAAGAAAAGCAGAGTCATCGTGGTATAATGTCGCCCCAGTTATCTGGACCAGAGTCACTGAACTTAAATTTCCATATGGGTAATTGAGCCTTGCGTATCACGATGAATCTGATGAACCCAGTCAGATGCTCACCGCGACTGAAGGCCCATATCTAAGTTCCGTTGCCTATAGTCGAACTTGAGGTCACGGTTGTCACGCAACGAGACCTCAAAGCGAAACGTCCAGTTTCCGGTGGCAGTCTGTAAAAAATCGAAGTTTGCCTCCCAACGGTGTAAATCTCGAGTGAGACGAATCGAATGATCGTTGAACGCTCCTAACTCTAAGTCATAAGCCGTTCGCCAACTCACTGACCATTTCTCCGTTGGCTGGAGTCGCAAAGTACCACTGAGCATCTGACTGGCGACACGCAAAGGATCACGAGGCCGCTGGAGAGAGTAGCTCAGGTTGGCATTCCATCCGCCGGTAGATCCGCTAGTACTCTGCGCAGGTGACGGCGAAGACACATCACTCCTCCCCATGCCAGGAACAATCGTAGACTCGTCCATCGTCCCTGAAAAATCTAATTCATCCGAATTATCCGGTTCAACAGCAGCTTCACCTCTCTCATTGTCTCCCCTCCAGAAAGTGAGCCAACGAAAAATTGAAGAGGACGAACCCACTGAAAATCCAAGATTTACAGAACTCAGGTGCGGTTCGAAACGCCTCTCGGCAAGTTGCCCATTCTTATCCAACTCGTCGGCGAAGAGTTCGTGATCGACTGAAACTGCAAGACCCCTCAGATAATCGGAAGAAAACTGATTGGACAGCCTGGTAGTCTCGAAACCTGACAGAAAAAGTCCTACGGAATCCGCTTGCACGAAATCGTACTGAATTACGCTTGTGCGCCACGCAAGCAGGGTCACCGCTGGCACCTGTTGAATCCGTTGTATCCCGCCCTCGGCATTGTCAGCTGCTTCCGCCAATGGGCTCTCCAGTGAATCAGGCTGAGAAGGCCCTGCACCTGCGCCGAGAGAATCCCCGAGCGGGCCTTCACTCTCTAATCCTAGAGACACCACCTGCTCCTCCACCTCTAGCTCACGCGGCTTGGCCTCCCAAGTCTGTGTGAGTGATACAGAAATAGCATTTTTAGGCTGGAGTGCTCGCGCACCAAACACCGCCCGCTGCATATCTGTCGGTGCTGACTCGGGGCTCCAAGCGTAGTCGACCGCTGGAGTGATCTTGTGCCTGATGGCCTCGAACGGACCGAACCCCCCAAAAAAGCCGTAAACATCGGTCTTCAACTGAGCGCCGAAGGCGATCCGAGATGGTGCGGACACAAAATTCTGCGCTAAGGGATCCGTATTCGACCGGAGCATATTTCCGGACAGAGATAGACGTGGCGTAATCGTAGTCGACCCAATTAGTTGCTGCTGATAATTCACACTAGTGGACCAGCGCAGTTCGGCCTCAGTTAGATCGCCTATCATCAGCTGTGCCTCTTGGGTTGAGTCAGGAATCACCAAGAATGTGTTGTCCAGTGCACCAGCCGTTCGATCCTCTGTAAGATCCACTGCCTGAGAAAGTGTCAGCCTGCCAAGGCTTAGGTTACTCCGCAGAGTCCCAGTCATCACCTCTCGGTCAAGCCCAGTCAACGAGGTAATCGTGTCACCGGGGGACTGAAGACGATCTACAGCGTTACGTCGGAACCCCCCGGCACCCGACCACGTCATATTGTTATAAAAAGCAGCCTCACTCGACGGCGCCTGAAACAGTGTGATCGGCGAGAGAGATACGTTCGCCGAAGGCAGCAACCATTCTGTGCGATCGTCTGAGAGGTACTGCTTTCGATTCGCAGCGAGAGACATTGAGCCCCAACCGAATCGTCGGTTCACACCAGCTTCTGAGTCAATCGACTGGGTAACCTCCTGCGGGTTGAATGAATTATCTCTTACGAACTGATTGTCTGAAACAAACCGCCCCGAGATCCGGAGTTGAGTACGTTCATCCACGTCCCAGGAGTGTCTCGTATCCAAAGCGAGTTCACCGGAACCGCTGGAATTCCAGAAGCGTTTAGCATTGACGGAGCCCTCTAGAAAGTGTTTCCGGAACCGATATTGCACAGATCCAGTCATCGCGAAAAACGTTTCACTAAACCAGTCCATGGCAACGAGCGCATCTGCGTACTGACTAGCCGCCCAGTAGAAGCCCAAATTACTCACCCGACGCCTGTAACCTCCCGAAGTCCGAACGATATCGTTCACTGAAAAACGTGGCGTCAGCAAACCTGACCGACGGCCTCTCGTGAGACTCTGAGCCATAAAAGGGAGCCATGCGACGGGCACGTCAGCGAAGTACAGACGGACTCCACGCGCCACCAGAACGTTCCCAGCAACGACCTTGATCTCGTCCGTTTCGAAATGATAATGCGGCTCATCCAAGTCGCATGAGGTAAAGTGCGCGTGCGACATAAACGTCGAGTCAGGAGCAGCAAACGGCATATCACCGCGGATCATCCAATTCGCTCCTTCCTGAGCGAAAGCTGTTTTGGCATCAAGTGCCGTTCCTCTCCCCTGCCCTAAGCTGTATACCATACTCGCTGCATCCACTGGATCGCCGTCGGGCGGCGTGTATGTAGCGTCTCCCACTGTTCGGATCGCGCCCGCTGACTCGTCGAAAGTGATCGACGTATCGGCCTCAATAGCAGATCCCTCACTAGCCACTCGCGCACGACCACCTTCCGGAGCCTGCAAAACCAGAATCCGTTCTTGTGCTTGGAAGTCGGCCTGCTCTCCCCGGTACTCCGTCAACGCGAACCCAGGCATCGTAAAAAGTTCGGCCGCGACATCATCCATCCCCCCACCTCCGCGGTCACCTTCAGCCGCAGCTGCGAGCCGAGAAGAGTCCTGAACAAATAGGACGCTGTCCGCCCCGATTGGACGAGCAAGGCGCTCTAGCCGTTCCAGAATAGCTTGACGAGCCGAGTCGACCTGTAATTCTTGGCCGATGGAATCGCCCACAAGCTGAGAAACGTCCAGAGTCACGGTTGTACCGCCAAGTCGTGTGGAATCCGCTACTTGTGCCAAGGCTCGGCTGGGACCTATAAGAATGACCCCTATTACCGCTACCGACAGGCTCCATCTAAATAGGACAGCGTGCACGCTTGTTAGTCGGTCCCGACCGAGCCATCTGGCGGCTCAAGAGTCTTCTCGTATTCCTCTTCTTTCTTAGCCTTTCTCCGGTACACGCCGACCGAAAGGAAGATGCCAAACTCGTATAGCACGATTAGCGGAAGCATCATCATGACCGTGAGCGTAATAGCGTCCCCCGGAGTGATGAAACTGGCTAAGACCGTGATTAGCACTATGGCGTGCCGTCGCTTGGAGCGAAGGAACTTCGGCGTGACCACACCCATTAGACTCAATGCGAGAATTACGATCGGGAGTTCGAAAACAGCTCCGAACGCAATGAGCATCTTCACAATGAAGCCCAATGTAGCGTTGATCTCCAGAGAACCCTCAAGCGAAGCCGACAGAAATGCTTTGAAGAACTCAAGTGTCACAGGAAGCGCTGCAAAGTACGCTAGGCATACCCCACCCATAAACAGCAAAAGTCCCAAGTAAAGTGCCGGCAAGATCGCTCTTCTCTCGTCCTTTTCGAGCGCCGGGGAGAGGAAGGACCAGATGTGGTACACGAGAATCGGAAATGAGAGAATCACGCCGCCATAAATAGCCAAGCGCAGTGTCACAAAGAACGGATCAGCCGGTGACAAAAAGATCAGTTGTAAGTTCGGATCGTTGTACGCGTCCCGGATCGGAGCAATAAGGATTTCAAGCGCCTGAAAGTAGTAAACAAGCCCAAACGAGATAATCGAACAGAGAATTAGAGCCAGCATTGACCAGAGAACGCGCCAGCGGAGTTCCTCTAAGTGGTCAAGAAAAGGCATTTCGCCTCTAGGATTCTGCTTTAGCATAAATGTCAGTCAGTCTCCTGGACGCCGTCTGATTAAGCTCACTGAAAAGCGCTTTAGATGGGGAGTTCCACCTGGTTCCGGCGCTGCTCCTCGCGGGTATCGGCGGATTCCATCTCGTCTACGAATTCTTGGAACTCACCGGCGTCCTTGAAGTTCCGATATACGGAGGCGTAACGGACATAGGCTACGCGATCGATTGGGCCAAGACCGCCCATTACCAAGGACCCTATCTTCACCGATGGGATTTCAACCCCGGCCTGGCTTGAGAATTGGTCCTCGATCTCATCGATGAGAGCCTCCATATCGTGAGCTGATACGGGTCTCTTAGCGCATGCGACTTTGACACTACGAAGCAACTTTGTCCGATCGAAATCTTCAATAGCCCCAGAACGCTTCAGCACCTGAATTGGACGTTCCTCGACGTACTCATAAGTCGTGAACCGTGCCCCACAAACAGTACACTCTCGACGGCGACGAACAGCTCGGCCACCGCGACTGGCCCGGGTATCGACGACCCGGTTTTCGGTCGCGTCACACTCCGGACAGCGCACGACTCAGCCGATCTCGTCGAGACGCTCACGGGCGAGCATCGCTACCAGCTCGTCAGGATAGGTGTTGACGATTCGCTCCAGTGTCTCTCGAGCGGAATCAAGGTCTTCGAGGCCAATCTGAACCTCAGCAATTCTGTAGAGCGCTTGAGGAACCCGCGGGTGGGTAGGGAAGAGTTCCTGAATCCCACCAAAAGCCTCGATAGCATCTTCGGGCCGATCTTGCTGCGTAAGTATATCCGCAAGAAAAAAGTGAGCATCAGGTGCCAGTTCATTGTTCGGATGTTCGGCCAAGAATTGCTCAAATGCCCGCGAAGCCGAGTTCAACGATCCGCGATCGTACTGACTCTTGGCAACATCGTAGAGTTCTTCAGGATTACTGCCACTTCCAATCAGGCTTTCATTCCCCACATTGGAAGAGTCGGAAGATGTCGTTAGATCTGAAACACTAGTGGTCGGAACTACCGAAGCACGACGCATGTTGGCCATCTGATCCCGCACGCTGGCTAGACCTCGCTGGTTTTCACCTGCAATCGCCTCAATGCGGACCAGAATCTGATTTACCTGCTGCAACTGACGACTCAGGTCACCGCGAAGATCGAAAAGCCGGTCTCCTTGGGTGCGTAAAGTGTCCCGCGTTTCCCGCGTCTCGACCATTAATTCCGCCGCTAGAGAGTCCTGATGTGCAATCACCGCCTGCAAGTCCTCCTGCAGCATCAGTATGTCACTCTTCATGACGCAACTGGAACATGCGACCGTGACGGCCACCATTAGCATGACACGGGCCGACTTCGTTGGGAACGAACTTATCATGATATGCATCGACCCCTCCCCCGGCGCACCGGGGGAGGGGTCCGAATCCGAAAAGGTCACCCGGTTAGTTGGCCGGGTTGATCGCGTCGGCCCCGGCCGTGATCACGAACTGGCCACGCCGGTTTCTCGCCCAATCAGACTCGGTTGAGCCTTGCTGAAGCGGGCGCCCTTCACCGAAGGACACGATCTCGAACCTGTTCTCGCCCAGGCCGAAGCCTACGAGAAACTGCCGGATAGCCTCGGCACGACGGTTACCCAACGCCATATTGTATTCAGTCGAGCCTCGCTCATCTGCATGGCCCTCTATGCGAACCTGCACCTGCGGACTAGCACGGAGGATATCGACTTTAGCACGAAGTGTAGCCTCGGCATCATCCCTGATGTCGGACATGTCGTAGTCGAAGAAAACCATCTCCTCCAGAGCTGCGCGCGCAGCGCGAACGGCACGCTGACGCTCTGCTTCAGCTGCGCGCTCTGCGGCGAGGCGCTCAGCCTCTGCCCGGCGCTCAGCTTCCGCAGCCGCAACGGAATCGTTGTAGCGCTGAAGCGAGTCCTGATCTGCTTGTGGTGGTGGTGGCGGCGGCGGTGGATCACCTCCGCACGCGCCCACGAGGAGCGTTGCTGCAAAAACGGTTATAAAAAAACGTCGGACGATCATCCCAACTCCCGGGTTGAACGAACTGGTGTAAAGTGTTGACGCGCGCGGATTGCGTCGACGAACGCAACGAAGCTAACGCCGTTTTTCAACGTGGAAAGTCCCCTGCTAGATAGAGCGAGGTCTCTTGAAACGCAACGTTTAAAGAACGAACCCTCAAAATCCTTCAAAGATCGACGATCACTTTGCGGGCAATCCCTGGCGTAGATGCATCAAATTACGCTGGTGGAATCACCGGAGACCAGTCCGGAAGATCAACGCGCCGGCCACCCAAAAGTGACCGCAAGCGACCGGTAGTGACATCCACAACCATTAGTCCGAATCCCCAACTCCGCTCTCCGGCGAATACCAAATGACGTCCGTCTGGCGCCCAGCTCGGAGCTTCATTGTTCCCTTCGGACGTGAGCTGCCGCAGAACTCGTCCACCATCGTCGAGGTTGATCACCAGAATATGATACCGCCCACGACGGTCGATCCGACCATGAAATGCTACGAGATCCCCATTAGGTGACCAGTCTGGAGCTGCATAGAAACCACCACCACCGTACTCGTAGGGAGAGAGCGTCTCTGCGGAACCTCCCTCGGCCGGCATCATCATCACTTGAGGAACAGCATCGCCGAAACGAAGTGTGTTAAAGGCAAGCCACCTACCGTCAGGAGAGTAGGTGGGCGAAACGTCGTACCAAGGCCCTCCGGAGAGAAAAGAGAGACAACAATTCTGGGCGAGGTCGTAAGTAAAGATCCCGCTCTGGGAATTACTACCAAATACAGAGAAGGCAAGAGTTTTTCCGTCGGGGTGGTATGTTGGGGTAACATAGTCACCAGGGCCCCGAACGGCCGGCAGAGCACTCAGCTCATTCCCGAATCGATCAACTTCGTAGATCCGGGGAACTCCCGTCTTATATGAAGCGATCGCAAGGCGCGAACCATCGGGCGACCAAGTCGGGGACTCGGTCAAAGAATTGTAGTCCGTTACTTGTCGGAGGTCCTCACCGTCAGAATCGATTACATAGACCTCCTTGTTTCCATCGTTGCCTACCATCGTGAATGCAATACGACTAGCAGCCATCCCCGGGGCACCGGTAGCCCACCGAACAATCTCATCGGAAGTGCGATGCACTGACATACGAAAGTCGTCATCATCCTGCGACGGCAATTTGAACCGCCCTCTGTCGCGTACCTCTCCATATACGACATCGTGCAGCTCTACTGTGAGCATGTAACCGTCTCCTGAAGCCTCAACCTCACCCGCTACAAGCCAGACTGCTCCTAGGCGGTCCCAGAGGGGATAATCAACATGACTACCGACCATCGCAGCTGGGAGCGAGTCGATGACTTCGAATTGATCAGAATTGCGCAGGTCTCGACCCACAATCGCTTCGACCTGAGAAGCGATCACGTCTCCACCGAAGGCTCCGACAAACGGCTGCACAGCCAGAGCCGGCAAGTACGTATTGGCGTACACAAGCCCTAGGCTAACGCCTGGAAGCTCGTCTTGGGCTGCTAGCGGTTCTGTTGAGGTACTAGTCGTCAGGGCTCCCACCAAAACCGTCCACCAACTCCAAGTCCCGATTATACGTATTCTCATCTTTCGATCATCACCTCAGTCAACATTCCAGTAGCTAGGGACTGACCCTGCGGGCGGAAACTGAACTTGATGGGAAAGCGATCGTAGGGAAGATCCTCCGGTAGAGGACCAAATCGACCGTTCCCTGCACAATCAACGGCACCCATAGCCTCAAAGTCGAATGCAGTGTTCCCAGATCGAGACAAAAACTCCATATCCTCGGCCGTGCCATCGCGCTCTATGTAAAAAAAGACCTCAGTCTCCCATCGCCCGCCGTCCCTCCAACGGAAGCAACGAAGCACTTGCCGGATGATATTGTTGTAGTATGCGGGGTAGTCTCTCCGAAGACCTTCAATCCGCACTTCTAGCCCCTCTCCCGACTCTTCTAGCTCCGCTTCTGGTTCTGGCAAGTCCACGACGGCTGTTTCGACCTCCCGGTCTGCTACGTCGGACTCATCCTCCGTCACAGGATCCTCCCGACTTGGCTCTGGTTCTAAATCGACATCCTCTGCCGCCGAGAGCTCCTCGGCTTCGGGCTCCTGCTGTACCGGCTCAGGATCCGGACGCTCAACCACTAACTCCTGAGTAGCTTCCTCAGGTTCTTCTGCCTCGAGCGCCGGAGGAGGCGAGACCAACTCTATCTCGTAGGTGATAAATTCCATCCTTTCCGGCGCATAAAAAGTGCTGAGCCAGGCCACAACGATTATCGACACATGCATCGTTCCTGAAAGCGCGGCCGAACGCCGATCGAATGGATCCGGGTAACGGCGACGTCCTTGACGCATGGGTCAGTTTCCTGTCCACGGCTCGGCAATAGCGGACCAGCCTACGCCACTATTAACAGCTGCAGCCATAGCTCGCAGGACCGGGGCATACGGTGCTAGCGAGTCAGCTCTGAGATACACCCTCTCTAAATTGCCCGCGGCAACGATCTGACTGAGAGCTGCCTCCAACTGATCCTCCGGTATCGCCGTCTCTTCGAGAAGGACCGAACCGTCACGCAAAACCGTTACGAAGATCGGCTGCTCTTGCGCGGAAAGCGCCTGGACGTCCGCCCTCGGGACTGCAACCTCAATACCACCTTGGAGGATCGGTGCTGTAATGATGAATATGATCAAAAGAGTGAACGCCACATCGACAAGACTCGTTACATTGATCTCCGCGTTTAACGGGAGATCAACTCGGCTCCTCCTAACCCCTCCCCGTCGCTGTCTTCCCATGGAGCTCATCTAAACAAGGCCTTCCTTAGCGAGTGTGCCGATGAACTCGCTTGAGAAGCCTTCGAGTTCACCGCTTACGAGGTTGAGCTTACCGACGAAGTGGTTGTATGCAATCACCGAGGGGATCGCTACAGCCAATCCGGCAACCGTCGTAAGGAGCGCTTCGGCAACACCTGGAGCTACTGCCATGATATTGCTGGAACCTGACGACGTTATCCCTAGGAAGGCATTCATAATCCCTATAACAGTGCCCATCAGGCCCATCAACGGCGATACAGAGCCGATGACCGCAAGCCAGCCAAGACCCTGCGCCAGCTCATCACGCTCCTCGGCCTCCTCTTTCTCTAAGACCAATCGGAGTGCTTCGAGCTGGGTCAGTGAGAGTCCCTGTGTAGGCCGTTCGTCTTCTCCTAGAACACCAGGACGTAGTTCGCTGAAAAAATTCACACCCTGGCGGAATACACGACCGTAGGGAGAGTCAGGAAGCGATAGTATGGCCTTATAAGCATCCTGAAGGCGCTCCGCCCTTTCCATGCAGTAGAGGAACGCGTCACCCTGTTCGCGCAAGTCACGAAACTGCCGGGACTTGGCAAAGATCAACCACCAACTGAACACAGACCCTGCCCCAAGCACGGCGAGGACGATCTTCGTAGGTATGGTTGCGCCCGTCAGCATCGACCAAGCCGTTGTAGGAGGCGCAGCCTGTAGAAGCAGTGTTGTAAAAGTCATTCTGTGGCCCTGGCTCTCTGTTTCACAATGTGGTCGTAAGTCTCACGCAAACCCTCTTCCAGAGTATACGTAGGACTCCACCCCCGGGACTGGATCAGCCCTGAATCGAGAGTGCTGTGTTTCAGTTCTCCCTCACGTTCCGGAAGGTGACTCCGCGAACAGGTGGCTTCAGCTACCCTCTCTAGTGCATCAGCGAGCTGCAGCACGCTTGTACCAACACCACTTCCGACATTAAACGCCCTAGAGTCCAGCCCTGTTCCTTCTCCCATATCGGCGTTTGAGGCCAGCATGTTCGCCGCGACTACATCCTTCACGTATACGTAGTCCCGAGTTTGCTCTCCGTCACCGAAAATTGTCAGCTCCTGCCCATTCAGAATCCTGGTGCAGAAGATGGCTACAACGCCAGCTTCCCCATGAGGGTCTTGCCTTGGTCCGAATACATTTGAGTACCGTAAAGCTACGTACTCCATTCCATGAACGTGGAGGTAGTAACCCAAATAGAGTTCCCCGCAGAGCTTCGTGACTCCGTAAGGCGAAAGCGGCCTCTTTTCCGCAATCTCCGGCGTTGGGATCTGGCCTGGTTCACCGTAAACGACACCACCAGAACTGACAAACAATAACTTCTGCGTGCCGACCTCTACCGCAGCCTCAGCAATGTTGAGGAGCCCGAGAAGATTTATGCTGGCGTCGTTGGTGGGATCCGAGACTGAAGATCGGACGTCGATTTGTGCTGCGTGATGATTCACAAGGTCGAAGCGGACTTCTTCGAAGAGACCACGGATCTTCGGATCACGAACATCCATTTCAATGAACGTTGCACCATCTGGAATATTGACCCGTTTCCCTGACGAGAGATCATCCACAATCCATACCTCGTCTCCACACGCCAGATAGGCCTCAGCGACGTGACTGGCAATGAAGCCAGCCCCTCCTGTGACAAGCACTCTCCGATTGCTATATACCATTTCTAGAATTTCTTGTTTAGTCGCCCATTCTACTTGATATCTAGTACCATCACGCGCGCATCTTCACGCGGACTTTCATAATATCCTAGACGCACTCCTGCGTCTTTGAACCCAAACCGGGCATACAAGTCAATCGCCGTTGTGTTTGAAGCCCTCACCTCTAAGAACAGCTTTTTCAAATCACGGTCCCGAGAGACGTCCAATACGTGACGGAGGAGATGAGCGCCTAACCCACTACCTCGGCAAGCAGGGACTAGTGCCAAGTTGGCTAACTCACCCTGATCCAATATGCACCACAGAACTGCATAACCGATCACGCTATCGACTTTGTCGACCATCACCATCAGCTCGACGCCCTCCCGATCGATCATGCTACAGAACGTTTCGGCTCTCCAAGGTTTAGTAAACGCCTCATTCTCTATCTCTACGACAGCCGTAACATCTTCTGCCAGAAGATTCCGGATCTCTAGCCCCCCTGGAAGATCGGTCGTCCTGCTCATCCCCACAGTCGTTCCGCGCTCGACGGACGGATGTATTGGGGCTCCCAGATGCCCGTATCCGGCACCGGCCTGAAACCAGTCGGTTGGGCTATCCAATAACGGATCAAGCCCTCTGCCATAGAAGCCTCCGGATCCGGGTCAACGACAGGAAAGCCCCTAGCCTCGATAATCTCTCGATGCCGCCGAGAGGCATCACCGACAAAAACTGATCCACACGGGACATCTCCGCCGAGAACGTCGCCTAATTGACCGCCATGGGGAGAGATTAGGGTTTGGACACGATTCCTATCCACACTGTAGCACGCACCGTAAACGCGCTCAGCTCGTGCATCGAAAAGAGCATAGCGTACCGTGCCCGCCTCTGCCGCCATCGCCGCCGCCGCTAGACTCGAAACGGCCCAGAGTGGAACGCTCAATCCTCTGCTGAGTCCTTTTGCAGTAGCTGCTGCAACCCTGACACCCGTAAATGAGCCAGGACCTTCTCCAACTACTAGATCAGTCAACTGTTCTCGGCTTACGCCTGCTTCATCGAGGACTGCGGTGATGGTCGGGAGCAAATCAGATGCGTGCCCGGCCTGTTGAGACATGTCCTCCCTCGCTAGCACGCGCCCCTCGTGCGCTATCGCGACAGACCCCACCGACCCTGACGTATCAAAAGCAAGAATCATTTGCTCAAACTCGACGTACGGAACGACGGGAGTTCCGGCGGTCTTCCGATTCGCTTGATTTCTATGTCTCTACGCGAGCGGTCATCATATGGGGCGCTTAACCCGATGATCCAGTGATCTTGGGGCATAAATGGACCCGCACGATCCGCCCACTCGACCATTAGAATCTCGTTCCCTTGACCAATCGCTGACCACCCAAGTTCCCACAATTCATCGGGAGACCGGAGACGATACAAATCGACATGAACGACCTCTCGACCTGACGACGTACTGTAACGCAAGAGAAGATTGAAAGACGGTGAAGGCATATCAGCTGTTACACCCGCACCTCTCCCTATTGCACGCGCGAGCACGGACTTTCCTGCACCCAACCGCCCCTGTAACGCAATAACTGCAGGGGTTTTGATCTTAATGCCGATCCTCTCACCCCAGCTTTCAAGTTCTAGTTCATCGAGCCTCATGGTCGGTATAAGCCTTCACGCTCAATGATGAGAGCCACTCCATTCGGGACCCAACCCTTGACCGAATCACCACATGCTATTCTGGCACGCACCTCCGTTGAGGATATATCAACTCTCTTCACAGGCACTCGGAGTACGCCCACTCCCTCGACTCCAGTTCTTCCTTCCCTGTCCAATACTACGATTTTCGCTAGCTCTCGGATTGACTGAGGCTCACGCCAACGATCAAAAAAAGCGTATTGATCTGCTCCCATGATAAGCAAAATGTCACTCGATTCTCCCCCCGCATCCGCCTTGATATCACGCAGAGTGTCGACCGTATACGACAAGCCCTCTCTCACAATCTCACAATCGTCGACACGAAAACGTGGCTCAGCCAGAGTAGCTGCTCTGACCATGTGAAGGCGAATTATAGGAGCGGTCTGCTTCTCCTCCAGCTTATGTGGTGAGCGGAAAGCTGGCACCCATACGAGTTCATCGAGCGCCAGCGCCTCCAAAACTTCTCTCGCTACCGAAATATGGCCCATGTGCGGCGGATCGAATGAGCCTCCGAAAATCCCCACACGACGCCGTGACATATTGGCGTCGTTCAAAACTCGACCAGAGGTGGTCTCAGCCCCGTTCACCGTCCGTTTCGCTGCCTCTCTCGGATTCGATTTGGGCTGCCGCTTCAGAGTCTGGATAACGCTGCAGTAAAAGGTCCCGAGCTACCTCTGCAAGGTCGTCGTAACCAATCTCAAGATTCGCACGATAAACCCCAAGGAGGGCCGGAGGAGCGAAGTCAGACTCGGGATAGAGGTTCGTCACAAACTCGTAATACTTGATCGACGCATCCCAAAGGTTACGGCGGAAGTAGAACTCGCCCGTGAGAAATTCTTTTTCCGCCAGTTTGTGCCGCAGCTCATTGGAGATCCTTGCAGCTTCAGCAGAAGCTGAGTTCCCTGAAAAGTCGATCACCACGTTGCGACAACTCGTTATCGCCTCCTGCGTGTATCCCTGATCACGATTCGCATTCGGGGCTATCGCCGCCAAGGACTTGCAAATTCCCAAGCCCGCCTCGGGCGATCTCGCATGGCCAGCATACCGGTCAAGAAAGCGAGTATACTCAGACCGCGCAGTGAGATAATCCCCGCGCTCAAAATAAACGTCCCCAAGCATCATTCGGGCTTCTGGGATCTTACTCCAATCCCCATAAGAAATGAGGATGTGATCGAGCATCTGGATCGCTTCACCATAGTCATCAGACTCGTAACGCGCCGATGCCATACCAAACAATTCTTCGGCATTGAATTCCGCGTATTGGTTCGCCGCTCCTCCTCCACAGGCCGTGAAGAAAAGAAGTCCAACAACGGTATAGGTCTTGTGCGCGAGCAACCGCAACGATCGGAGCTGTTCAGTATTCATATCCACAATCTAACGACAACGACTCGCGCGCACCTGTTCGCTCCCTTGTCCGAAACGGATCTCATCGAATCTGTCCTGCGCCAACGCTAGGAGAGTCCCCGCCTGATCTACAAAGCGGACCTGGGAGTATGCGTCCATTGCTTCCTGACACCTTCCCAATCCATCTAGAATTTCTCCTTTCTCGAAAAGCGCCTGCGCCTGAATCGTTTGAGGCTGGCCTACCTCGACGACACGATTAACTAGTTTCAGGGCCCGCTCGAGTTCAGCCTGCATCTGCTGAGAATCTTCTTCTAAAGCCTGATCAAGCAAGCCTTTCGCAATTGTGTGGGCACACTTGCCAATGTGCCACTCTGCCTCACTGCGCTCCCACGGGCGCACCATAGCCACAAATCGTTCGAAGAAGAGAAGCGCGTTTTCACAATCACCGATTTCATCGTGCGCGACGCCTACCTCAAAAACTACGTCCGGCTGAGAATCATCGACGGCATCGGTCAGCGCCATCTGATAAAAAGGAAGAGCCCTTCCGTACTCACCGCTGCGGTAATAGTGGCGAGCCAGTGAGAGGGACATCCCCCCCACCCCAACTCCGGGGCGGAGTTGCAGAGCACTTTCAACAGCTGTCGCCATCGCAAAAGAATCGTTCTCATCCCTAGCTATCATGGCCAAATGCATAAGGTCGGAAATCGCTTGGTCAATCAAGTCCGGATCACGAGCCGCCGCATCGGCATAATAAGCACCCGCATCGTCTACCCGCCCCATCCTGGCGTAGGTATGGGCCACACGCGCCGTCACATATGGGTCGTCAGCACCTTGACGGATCGCGAGGCGATACTCGGCGAGCGCTTCTTCGTAGTTCGCCTGCGCAAATGCCTCGTCACCTCTTTGCACTGCACCCATTTCAATGTCTTGGGGGACACATCCCACCCCAACACAGATCACGAATCCCGCAATCAGAAAACCTGGAATACTGTTTGTCTTCAGGGTCATGGATGAACGGATAAACACGGATCGGTCCTTACCTAGCTGAGCATAAGTTGGTGCACCGAGAGAAAACTCACTTCAAACTTTGAAACTTAATACTCCGAAGTCGACACAGTCTTCCATTGAAGACAGAGTTAGAAGGTATCTGGATACTGCACGGAGTGCTCACTCGCTCGTCTTCTGAAAATCGCGGTCAGGGTCCAAGACAATCAGGCTAATACTCTAAAACTGATCCAGAATAGTTCGCGCGCGCGCATCCCCACTCTCGACTTCTATCTTGAAGTAGGGCAAAGTCTTTCGAATCCCTTCTCGGAGGCTCACGGTGGCCTCCCACTGAAGAAGCTCTCGTGCAATGGCGATATCAGGTTGCCGGACTTGAGGGTCATCGACCGGCATAGGTAGCATTTCGAGGGTCGACGCGCTATCAGTCTCCTCAAGCACGATCTCAGCAAGCTTTCGAATCGTGAACTCGTTCGGATTTCCAATGTTTACTGGTCCCACGAAGTCGGAATGAAACAGTCGGACGATTCCCTCAACCGTATCGTCAACGTGACAGAATGACCGCGTCTGTTGGCCTTCTCCGTAGATCGTGAGGGGATCTCCTTTCAGCGCCTGAACGATGAAATTGGAAACGACCCTCCCGTCACCAGGTCTCATACGCGGTCCATAGGTATTGAAAATTCTAACAATCCGAGTGTCGACACCGTGGTACTTGTGATACGCCATCGTCATAGCTTCCGAGAATCTTTTAGCCTCATCATACACCCCCCTCGGACCGACAGGATTCACGTGACCCCAGTACGTTTCTGGCTGCGGATGGACTTCGGGATCGCCATACACCTCCGATGTTGACGCAAGCAAAAGGCGGGCGTCTTTCTTCTTCGCCAAACCAAGCATGTTATGCGTGCCAAGCGATCCGACCTTTAATGTTTGAATCGGCAGGTCGAGGTAGTCTACCGGGCTGGCTGGAGATGCGAAGTGAAGTACCCCGTCTATCTCTTCATCGAGATAAATCGGAACGGTTACGTCATGCTCAACTAGATTAAAACCACCGAGGGCTTCGAGGTACGCGACATTCTTCCGCGAACCAGTTACGAAGTTATCGACACCGATAACTGAATGGCCATCGACTAAGAAACGCTCCGCTAGATGCGAGCCAAGAAAACCGGCAGCGCCTGTAACAACGACCCGCAATTACTGACCCGGACCGATCACTTGCTCGGCCTTATTTGGAGACACAGCACGCCTTCCAATCGATACGTATTCAAATCCGTGTCTCCCCATACTCATCGGTGAATAGACGTTACGTCCATCCAAAATGAGCGGGCGCTCCATTAGCTGCATCATCCGACTAAAATCCGGACTTCTATACGGCTGCCATTCTGTGTGAATGATCAGTGCAGATGCCCCTTCCAGTGCCTCGTAGTTCGAGGAAGCGTATTCGATTCGATCGCCGAAGTAGTGCCTCGCTTCCTCCATCGCAACGGGATCATGCGCCACGACACGCGCACTCCGCTCCAGCAACCCCTCAACCGTTACCAGACTTGGAGCTTCCCTCATGTCGTCAGTGTTCGGTTTGAATGCGAGCCCCCAAACTGCGATTGTGACGCCCGTCAAATCCTTACCAAGACGATCCAAGAGACGCTTAAGCAAGACCTCCTTCTGCGTTTCATTCACATCCTCAACAGATTGGAGAATCGACGCGTCCACATCAAAATCACGCATCGTCCGGACGAGCGCATTTACATCTTTAGGGAAACATGAACCTCCGTAACCAGCTCCGGGGAACAGAAAGCTGGGCCCTATCCGAGTGTCCGACCCCACACCGCGTCTTACAGCATCCACATCAGCACCCGCTGCCTCACAGAGATGAGCAATTGAGTTCATGAAGCTAATCCTCGTCGCTAGCATCGCGTTCGCCGCATATTTCGTGATCTCTGCAGCTGGAACGTCCATAACCATCAATCGTCCTACACCCTGTCCCTTCCTGAGGAATGGCGCATAAAGCTCCTCCAGAATCGCTGACGCATATTCCGAATCTACTCCTAGTACAACGCGATCAGGCCTCATGAAATCGGCGACTGCGGCTCCCTCTTTGAGGAACTCGGGATTTGAGCATACATGCACAGGGACATCCGTCTCAGCTTCAATCGCCTCTCGTACTAACCGAGCCGTGCCCACCGGTACAGTACTCTTGGTGATGACAATCTTCTCATCCTGCACTGATCGGCCTATTTCTCGCGCGACATCCAGGACATGCTGCAGGTCTGCAGACCCATCTTCTCCAGGCGGAGTCCCCACTGCGATGAAGATTACGTGAGCTGATCGCACAGCCTCAGGTACATCGGTTGTGAACCTCAGTCGACCAGTGGCTAGATTTCGCTCAATCAGTGGCTCTAGGCCTGGCTCGTAGATCGGCACTTCGCCTGCATTCAACCGAGCGACTTTGTTCGCGTCAATATCTGCACAAACAACATCGTTTCCAGACTCAGCAAGGCAGGCCCCAGCAACAAGACCCACGTAACCGGAACCTATAACTCCAACGTTCATGTAATCCCCGGGGAGTAAGTGGACGATGTGATCACTAGCTGTCAATCGGTTGCAGGAAGATGTCAAACACACTCCTGAGGCGTCACCCCCGTGACCTATTTTGCCGCCGCAGAATTGACAAGTTGATGGCCCAGGATCCCAACGGGTCCCACCTCAAAACCTCGGCCCCTTAGCTTCTACTAGGGCTAGAAGCTTCGGATCGCGTCAATCACCAGGGCCTGACGGCTTTCTCCTAATTCAGGGAAGATTGGAAGAGAGAGCACTTCTTTACAGAGCGCCTCGGTTACCGGGAGGTCTCCCTCACGCCCACCCAAATCACGAAAGCAATCCTGCATGTGCAGAGGAACTGGATAGTATATCCCGCTTCCAATGCTCCTATCGGCTAAGAACTGCCTTAGTTCATCCCGCCTTCCCCCACCTACCCGAACGGTAAACTGGTTGTATACGTGAGAGTTGCCTTCCGTCACTACCGGTGTGCGCACAGAGTCGGATTCAGCAAGACCCTCATAGTACCTCTGGGCATTTACCCGACGGGCATCCGCCCACCCATTCAGATACGGAAGCTTGACCCTTAGGATCGACGCCTGAATGGCATCAAGTCGAGAGTTGAAACCAACCGACTCATGGTGGTACATCCGTTTTCCACCGTGAACCCTGAGCTTTCGGATAGCATCTGCAAGATCATCGTCATCCGTAGTCACTAAACCGCCATCACCGTACCCACCAAGATTCTTGGTCGGAAAGAAAGAGAAGGATCCCGCGTCTCCAACGGTGCCCGCCATGCCCTCTATAGACTTGGCTCCTATTGCCTGCGCCGTGTCTTCGATCACAAAAGCCCCTCGCGACCGAGCTAACGCCCGGACCTCACGCATTGGTGCCATCTGACCGAATAGGTGAACGGCCACCACCGCAACGGTGCGTTCCGTCCACACCTTCTCCAGACTCTCGGCTGTTACGTTGAAAGTCTCGGGATCGACATCACAAAATACCGGGCGAAACCCTGCATTCCACACCGCTCCCGCCGTTGCGAAAAACGTGAAACTAGGAACGATTACGTCATAACCTTCGGTCGCCTTGAGGGCCTTCAGAGGTAGTAAAAGGGCATCAGTTCCTGAGGCACAGCCCACTGCATGCTTTACGCCAAGGTATTCTGACATCTCACGCTCGAATGTCTCCACCTCTGGCCCAAGAATAAATCTCTGTCCGGCCACGGCGGACAAAATCGCCTCGTCAATTTCCGATTTGAGTGCCGCATACTGCGCGGTCAGATCCATCAATGGAACGTTCACAATGTCTCCAAACGGCAAGAAACGAGATCGGGGATCTTGTCACAAAAAGGGGCGTTTCCCCCTTAAGAAAGGCTACTCCCGCCTACACGAACGGATTGCCATCCCGAGAGGTGACGATCTTATTCCCTCCGGGTGGCACAGAAGGGACCAGTGGATAGCTTCGTCCAGCCAACTCGACCAGACCTTTCCCTGCACCTTGGGCCTCTAAAAGCTGCTGAACCCCCTTCAACGCTCTTGGACGGGACACTATAGCAAGCGCTGTCAGCAAGCAGAGCAGAATATCAACACCCAAAGAGCGCTTATCAACATAAAAGAGACCTAAGAGACTCTTACCAGGACGAATCAACTGATTGTAGGCGATATCAGGATCCGACTGACCGTCGAGAATATCCCCTTCATCCGCGAAAACGATCGAGGCGTAGTCAGTCACGCCGGGGGCTACGCTCAGTAACCTAGCCTCTTCCGGAGTGTAAAGATCAGTCTCTCGTTTAACATTAGGCCGTGGGCCAACCATGCTCATGTCTCCAAGGAAAACATTTAAGAGCTGGGTTAATTCGTCCAACTTGAAGCGACGAATGAAATGTCCCACCGGCGTGATCCGTCCGTCCGACGCCTTAGTCGAATCCACTCCCGATTTATCGGCATTCACCACCATCGATCGCAGCTTGACCATCCTGAACTCCTTCCCATCAAGTCCCACACGATTCGCTACGTAGAAAGGTGAATGCCGATCTTGCAGCCACACCAAGACCATCGCGGGAACTAGGATCGGACTAGCCAATAGAAGGACGACCACGGACGCCGAGACGTCAAAAAGTCTCTTCACGATTTCCTACGCGTTTCCAACGCACGAACGAGCGGCAGCAACGACATCGTCTATGGACGAGTAATAAAGGCGTTCCAGAGCTCGCGAGGTCGGAGCCGGTGCGTCGGGTAGCGTGACTCGAACGCAATTTGCCTTCAGTAGACTGGGCGGGACATGCTCCGCCACTTGCGCTAAAATCTCGCTTGCCAGCCCACAAGTCCTCCACCCGCCATCTATAGCCACAAGACGGCCAGTTTTGGCAACCGATTGTATCACCATCGCCGGATCCAACGGAGCGATTACTCGTAAGTCCAGCACTTCACACGAAATACCTTCTTCAAGCAGAACCTCAGAAGCTTCGCGAGCCAGCTGAGTGGAATAGCCAGACGCTACCAGAGTGATATCAACACCCTCTTCGACGACAACTGGCCCTTGAGTCCTCAAGTCCAGCTCCTGCGGAGCAGGGAGTTCTCCCTTGAGGTCATAAAGCCAACGATCATCAATAAAGACTACTGGATCATCGCATAACACAGATGCGATCAGCAGGTCACGCGCATCCGCAACCGTGGCAGGCATCACTACTCGCAGGCCAGGAATGTGCGCAAACCAAGAGTGAAGCGCTTGAGAGTGCTGGGCCCCCTGCTCGCCCCCACGGTTGATGATCCCTCTCACCGTGACTCCAGGGTGAGCCTGGCCACCGAACATATGCGACCACTTCGCTGCTTGGTTCACAATGGCGTCAAGGGCATAGAGCATGAAGTCGATCCGTGGGTGCACAACTACGGGCCGCATACCCGCGAGAGAGGCACCGACCCCAGCACCTGTGCACGCCAGCTCTGACACTGGAGTGTCGATGACGCGATCAGTTCCATAAATCTTGTCGAGATCAGTCATCGAATTGCCAACATACCAAGGGCTCCAAAGTCCCTGCCCCATTACAAAGACCTCAGGATACTCGGATAGTAGATAATCGAACCCGGCTCGGATTGCGCTACCGTAGTCATACTCTTTCATGTGAGGCATCAAGCTCCACCTTCACTAGAGTACACGTGTTTGAGAAGAGCCTCATCGCTCGGCCATGGGTCATCCATAGCTTGGCTCCAAGCCGCCTCTATGCTCTCACTCAGTTCTCGCTCTAGCTCCTTATCTTCTTCCAGAGACCACTGGCCGACCGCTTCAAGAGCTGCGCGAAGGCGAGCTATCGGGTCACGCAGACGCCATTGCTTTAGGTCGGATTCAGATCTAGCTACGCCAACGTCGATATCAGCACGCCAATCTACGTGCCCCAACCATCGGTATGTGACCGCCTCTAGGAAACCTGGGCCTCCTCCTGATCGCGCTTGTTCAATCAGGCGTCCTGCAGCGTCGGCCACCGCCAGTACGTCATTACCGTCAACCACTTCGAACGGAATCTCATGCGCAACTGCGAAACGGGCCGTAGAATCGCTCGGCTGACGCAGACTTATGTGCATGTGACTAGAAAAAAGGTTGTTCTCCACCACGAACACAGTGGGCGCATCTAAGACTCGAGCAAGATTCAAGGATTCATGAACGACTCCTTCCTCACATGCGCCGTCTCCTAGATAGCTTACGGAAATAGCATCTGAAGCCTGGAGTTTCGCCGCCAAAGCTGCTCCTACAGCCAGAGGCACGGTTCCACCAACAATAGGAACTGATCCGTAGAATCCTCTTGGCTCATCCCATAGGTGCATCGATCCACCCATGCCCTTAGATAGTCCTGTTTCCTTACCTAAGATTTCCGCAAAAAGGGCCTTAAAGTCCGTCCCCAAAGCTAGAGCATGATAGTGGGATCGGTGAGCACCAAAGACTCGATCCGAGGACCTAAGAAATTGAGACACCCCTGCAGCTATAGCCTCTTGACCAATCCCGAGATGCACTGGACCTCCTATGGTACCCTCTCGTCGCTGATCAGCTAAATGCTCCTCCACCATGCGACTCAACATCATGGTCCTAAGAAGATCAACAAGTAGCCCTGGGTCTCTTCCGGAGATTTCGAGTGGCGTTTGATAGGCGCCAGGGTCCTTCAGGTCACCGAGCATACTACCAATGTCTCGTTCATTTTCCATAAAAACGCCTGACACTCGCAACCACGTATGATACGTCCTCGTCAGAGAGAGCCATATTCATCGGAAGCATCAGACATCTTCGGAAGAATTCATCCGTCTTCGGAAGGTGGTCTGTGAAACCGAGATCCTTGAACTGGTGGACTGGAGTACCGGCCCACTGGATGATGGTACCAATGCCACTTTCAGTCAGGTGTTCCCTGAGTTCAGAACGCTGACCTGCCTCCAACTCGTAGTTCTGGTAAACATCAAAGTGCCTCGGGTCCGCATCAGGGGCCGGTGGCAAGACAAGATCGTCAACATCTCCAAGGCCTTCTTGATACAGAGCAGCTATCTCACGCCTTCGTGCTATGTCTTCTCGGAAGAACTTAAGCTTAAGGTCGAGCACAGCGGCATGGAGATTATCCAATCGTGAGTTCAGTCCCCAAGCCACTACAACACCATCTTCGTTGCGCCCATGGTCCCGCAACAGTCCTATCTTTTCCGCGACCATATCGTCATTGGTAACGATCGCTCCTCCGTCACCAAAGCAACCGAGTAATTTCGCTGGGTAGAAACTGATCGTACCGAATACACCAAACGTTCCGGCACTCTGTCCATCAAACTTCGAACCCAGTGCTTGAGCTGCGTCTTCACATACAAGTAGGCCGTGATCGTCGGCAATTTCCTGAAGAGCCACCATGTCACAAGTACGACCATTAATCTGAACGGGCATGATAGCCCTAGTCCTAGAGGTGATCCTTCTTAGAACATCCTCTGGATCCAGCATATGGTCGGCCCCACACTCGGCTAACACAGGGGTCGCACCGACCATGTGCACTGCAGCAGCGGTCGCAATGTATGTGTGCGAAGGAAGGATCACTTCGTCACCAGCTTTGATCCCCGCCGCTCTCAGACCGATGATGATCGCATCCGTTCCATTCGCTACTCCGAATGCGTGTTTTGCACCCATGAAATTGGATAGGTTCGCTTCAAAGTCGCGGCACTCTTGCTGAAGAATGTATGCGCCTCGGCGGCATACATCCGTCATAACCGCGAGAATTTCCTCTTCTCGTGCCAAGAAAAGCTGGGAGTATGGGAAAAAAGGTATCGATCGCTCTGCGGCGGTCATCTAAGATTTCCTTAGCGGGTGATTGTGATACGAAACTCCGGGAATCAAACTAAGCACGCGGCACAGTAGATCACTTTGTGAGTCGTATCGGGCTTGGTCGGATCAAGTGGTGTCGGAGCTTGATTTAAGGCTGTTTGATTCGTGATCTCAGAGGGCATATGCACTAATCCACCGAAAACAAACCTCTTCAGTAGCTTCTTCGCCTGCATCGAATTGGGTATGAGACCTAGTCGTGAGGCAGCAGCCTTTACCGGCCTTAGTATACGCTGACGAAGCGACACGGTATTCACAGGTGTATCCCCGTATAAATGGACCTCAAACCCACGCTTACCCAGTTCTAGCGCAAGTTCTGGCACTCCAAGATAGCGATAACTGTGCTCGCTTGGATTGAAATCGTAGAGGTCCTTATTAGCCGTTACAATCAGCAACTTGCCACCAGGTCTTAATACCCGCCTACACTCAGCAAAAAAACGATCCAGATCTGGCACGTAGTATAAGGCCTCGAAGATGGCGATTATGTCGAAAGAAGCATCCGGTACTGCTAAATCCAGGGCATCTAAGTGCCTAAAGTCAATCCGGTCACCGTAGTGTGATCGAGCTAAATCAAGCAGTGGAACCGAGACATCTCCTCCAACGAACGATTTGGCGACCGAAGCAAGAATCCCCGCCCCTTGCCCCGCCCCACACCCGACCTCAAGCACGTCCTTCCCAGAGCAAAAGTCCAACGCCCAGTAGTACCTTCTCGCTAAACGCTGCACCTGTTCTTCAGTCACACCGTCACCTGAAACCTCGGTGACCGAAACGTAGTCAGTAGCCATTGATTGAGGTTTCCCTTAGCTAACAAGCCAAATTGGGATGAGCGGGAACCACATTTTGAGTGCGACCAGACGTCGAGTGCCCGGCACAAAGTGAAGCCTAGTCTTCCAACTTCTTTTTCAGTCTCACTGCAAGAAGAGGTCGAGCGCCCCGATGCCGACTAGGACCTGTAACATTATTAGTTTCGTTACAGAGAAGGGAGGGGTATAAGACACCGAGAGCTACTTTCGAGCAGACTTCCGATGCTACTCGGAGCTTGGATCGCCCCGCTAAGCTTATAAAACCAATTCCAAAAACACCTTATCAGAGCACGTTACCAGATGAGAGTTTGGTTAATTCAGACGGGCGAGCCGGTACCTCTTTCTAAATCGGTTAAGCGAATAAGAACTGCTCTCCTAGCTAGCGAACTAGCATCGAGAGGACATCAAGTCGTGTGGTGGGCTAGTGCTTTCGATCATGGGTCTCGAAAGTTTGTTGCACCGGGGGGATCTACTCACCTCTTGGATGATGGGATTGAGTTGCGTTTACTACCCGCTCTAGGGTATAAAAACAATGTCTCCCTCCAACGATACATTGACCACCGATACGTAGCGGGACGCTTTAGAAAAGAACTGAAGAAAGATCTCTTAACCCCAGACTTGATAGTAGCAGCAACACCCGACTATCACATTGCTGCTGAAGCTGGGGATTACGCGGCTAGGCTTGGGATTCCATACGTCGTTGACCTCCGAGACGTATGGCCCGACTCAGTGGTGGAAGCACTTCCAAGCGGTCCCGTCCGGGTGCTCGGCAGGATCGCTCTATTAGGTGATTTTCGAAAGCTGCGCAGAACACTTAAACGGGCCTCAGGACTCGTGGGCATGATGCAGTCAATGCTTGACTGGGGCCTAGGGTATGCGGACCGGCTTCAAGGCCCTAACGATCGCGTATTCTATCTCGGCACAGAGCCTCTCCCTCAGCCCGACAATCTCTTCTTAGAGGAATTAAAATCCAAGTTAGGCCCCGGAGAATATCCGACAGTGATCTATGTCGGCACCTTTGGTCGGTTCAATCATCCCGAAGTCCTGCTCTCAGCGGTTGAACAGATCTGTGGAGAGACGTCACGACGCCCGCCGTTCAATGTCATCATCGGTGGTGAGGGCGACCGGTTTGCTTCTATCAGAAAGAAATACGCACACCTGCCAGGTGTACACTTTACTGGCTGGCTTACTGCGCCGAGAATCGCCGCAGTACTATGCATCGCCGATGTCGGTGTAGTTCCGTGGGCTTCTGGAATCGCCTTCCCCAACAAGGCCTTTTCGTATCTAGAAGCCGGGCTCCCTCTCGTACACTCAGCAGGTGGAGATCTGCAACAAATAGGTAAAGAGGAAGGGTTTGCAGAGTTCTTCGAACCAGGAAACGCAAAGATGCTCGGAGAACAGTTGCTGCGCTTGGTAAAGGACCCAGCGACCTTAAGCGCTATGGGTGAGTGTGCCCTCCGAACCTACAATCTTCGCTTCAGATCGGAAGCAATCTATCAGGACTACGCCGACTATCTTGAGTCTATAGAAAATATCCGGTAAGCGGACCTCTTTAAAAGAGAGAAGCTGCGCGGACTCAACGAACAGCAATGAACCGTGAGCTTCGAACCCATCCCTCCGCACAGAAGCCGAACGTCAGATTTGTAAGCGATAAGATCCGAGTTCTTGTACACAGTAATGGTACCCATGCCTCTCGGTACATCTACCAAAGGAGGAACCAGCTTTATGAGCAGCCTGCGGGGGGGCTTTACTCAGTAAACCGGTGTGCTTAGCATCCATCGGCTGTGAACGACAGAGTCGCGAACCTGGACCGTCCGACACCGCTTAAGTGGGCGCCAAGGCTCGCAGATTCACCTACTGCGATTATCTTTCCGCCGGCTTCCTCACTGATTCCTATACGGCCACCTAAGTCGCGTTTTGGCATGAAGAACTTCGCCCTCATTGGACTGGCGGGATACATCGCCCCGCGACATTTAGAGGCCATCTCGGCCACTGGGAATCGAGTGGTAGCAGCATTCGACCCACACGACAGCGTAGGTGTCGCGGACCGATTTTTTCCAGACGCTGATTTCTTCACAGAGTTCGAGCGCTTTGATCGCCATGCTGAAAAACTGAGGAGACTCGGCGAAGGACGGGAACTCCACTACGTGACGATCTGCTCTCCCAATTACCTACACGATTCCCACATCCGATTTGCGCTCCGAAGTGGAGCCCATGCCGTGTGTGAAAAGCCCCTGGTATTGAATCCGTGGAACTTAGACGCCCTCGAGAAAATTGAGGAGGAGACTGGGAAAAAGGTGTACACCCTGCTCCAGTTGAGGTACCAACCAGACCTAATCCAACTAAAAAATCAGATTGCAGGAACTTCGCCCGCAGAAAAGCATGAGGTAGAACTCACGTACATTACGGGCCGAGGCAAATGGTATCGGTACAGCTGGAAAGGCGACGAAGTTAAGAGTGGGGGAGTAGCTACAAATATTGGCATTCACTTCTTCGACCTTCTGACATGGATATTTGGAGGCGTTGAATCAGCGGAAGTCCACCTGAATGATCACGACAAAGCATCCGGCTACCTCGAACTGGAGCGTGCGAGAGTCCGCTGGTATCTCAGCACTGATGTGAATGACCTTTCGGAGAGTCAATTGTCAGAGGGCAACCGGACTTTTCGATCAATCAGCGTAGATGGTGATGAAGTCGAGTTCAGCAATTATTTTACCGACCTCCACACCGTGGTGTATGAAAAAGTTCTAGAAGGAATAGGACCAGGTATTGCCGAGGCGCGCTCCAGTATCTCGTTGGCGCACCGAATTCGAGTTGCCCCGATCTGTGAGCCATCGCGACCTTCTCATCGGCACCCAATGGTTGGCGCTTGAACAACAGTGCCGTAATTCCAGCCAAAGGCGATACGAGAATGAAGACGCTTCTCCTCGTGATCGGCGCGAGGCCCCAGTTCGTCAAAGTAGCGATGCTCGCGAGTGCCCTAAAGCACTCCTTCAGAGTTGTAACAGTTCACACTGGTCAGCACTACGATGCGGACATGTCCGACTCATTCCTTAAGACCTTCGAACTCTCCGTAGACTTCAATCTTGGTATCAATCAGTGCTCTAACGATGAGATGCTAGGCAGGATGCTGCCGGCGATATCCGGGGTCATTCGGTCAGTTGAGCCCGACGGTGTTGTAGTTTTCGGCGACACCACGAGCACCCTCGCTGCTGCACTATCAGCTCGATATCTTAAGGTCCCACTGGTACACTACGAAGCGGGCCTGAGAAGCTTCGACCTACACATGCCAGAGGAGGTCAATCGAGTTTGTGCCGACCAGATCTCCGACGTACTGCTATGCGCGAGCCCGTGGGCGCGTGATCGCCTTATTGACGAGAAGGTGTCAGGAAAAATCCATTTCGTTGGAGACATTATGCTAGACACGCTGATCGCCTTCAGCGATGGCAAAGCTCCTTTCGGAACACATGATGTAAAGCAGGGCGAATTCACGCTCGTCACTATCCATAGGCCTTCCAACACAGACAACCCAGAAAACCTCTTGGCCATTCTGGGTGCCCTAAAAGAGGCCGAAGATGAATTCTTTCTCTTCCCTTTGCACCCTCGCACTAGGGCTGCACTAGAGAGATACGGAGCACTGGATGAGTTCAGTTCTGCTCCAAACATTAAGATGACCGGGCCACTCCCATATTCCGACTTCATCTTGCTCCTGAAAGGTGCGAAACGTGTAGTAACTGATAGTGGAGGAATTCAAAAAGAGGCACATTTCCTTCGCGTCCCGTGTGTCACCTGTCGCACCAGTACAGAGTGGAAAGAGACCCTCGAGAATGAATGGAACGTCCTCACCGGCCCCGATCACCAAGCGATACTGACAGCTCTGAGGCGCCCAGCTCCTGACCCGTCAACGCATTCATTCCCTTATGGATCGGGA
>DLTN01000022.1:0-3171 GCA_002500925.1 Gemmatimonadales bacterium UBA7835
TACGACACGCTGAGGTCGATGGCGTTAGTGCACCAGTCGGGAGGCGGGACCGGATTCTCTTTTTCGCGTCTTCGCTCAGAGGGTGAGATGGTGCGATCCACGATGGGCGTGGCGTCTGGTCCGGTGTCTTTCATGAAGTTGTACGATGCTAGTACCGATGTCGTGAAGCAGGGCGGAACTCGCCGAGGAGCGAATATGGGTATCCTGCGAGTTGATCACCCTGACATCCGGAGTTTTATCGCCTGTAAGAACGACACCACACAGATCACAAACTTTAATATTTCGGTAGCGATCACCGATGTATTTATGGACGCCGTTTCTAAAGGTGAGTCATATGATCTGGTAAACCCTCGCAATGGTGAGATCGTTGGGCAGGAGGATGCACGGGAGATCTTCGACACGATTATCCATGGCGCCTGGCTAACTGGTGAGCCGGGCACGTTCTTCATCGATCGCGCTAATGAATACAATCCGGTACCTAAGCTTGGAAGCTATGAGGCGACCAACCCGTGTGGAGAGCAGCCTCTCCTCCCTTATGATGTGTGCAACTTAGGGAGCATCAACCTTGGGAAGTTTGTTAAGGAAGATGCTCGTCCAGGAACAGGAGCGGATGAGGGCGTGGATTGGGATGCGCTGCGCAACGTCACACACCTGTCGACGCATTTCCTCGACAATGTGATTGATGCGAATGTTTACCCACTCCAAGATATCCACGACCTAGCACAGAACATTCGCCGCATCGGACTTGGTGTCATGGGCTGGGCTGACATGCTTGTTCGCCTAGGTGTGCCCTATGACTCTGCCGATGGTGTCGATCTCGGCCGTCGTGTGATGGAATTCATCAATGAGGAGTCGAGGAGTGCCTCAGAGAAACTCGCGGAGGTTCGGGGTGTGTTCCCTGCCTGGGAAGAGTCGATTTGGGGACCGGACGGCAAGGCTGTTGTCAGCAAAGATGATACCCGGATTCGCCCCGAACGGGCACTTCGCAACTGCAATCTGACGACCGTTGCTCCTACGGGTACAATCTCAATTTTTGCTGGCTGCTCGGGCGGGATCGAACCCCTATTTGCGGTAGCCTTTATGCGCAACCAAGCTGGCTCACTCATGCCGGATGTGAACGAAGACTTTGTTCGGATGGCTGAGGAAGGTGGATGGTATTCCGACGACCTCATGGAGCGGATCGCTCAGGAAGGTCATATCCACTTTGATGAGGTTCCGGAGGAGATTCAAAAGATCTTCCGCACAGCGCACGATATCACACCGGAATGGCATGTGCGGATGCAGGCTGCTTTCCAAGAGCATACCGATTCCGCCATTTCTAAGACGACAAACTTTCCGCGCGAGGCAACGGAAGAAGATGTTCGCCAGATCTATGAGTTGGCGTTCTCGCTCGGTTGCAAAGGGGTAACCGTTTATCGCGATGGTTCTCGCGATGGCCAGGTACTCTCAACCGGCGCAACCTCGCAGGAGGGGGCTGCTGAGGTCTCACTCGAAGCAGGAGTCATGAAGGTCCAACTCGCCGATGCCCGGGAGGAGGCTCACAACCTTCGTATTGAAGTGGAACAGTTGAGGGACCAGCTGCTAGACCGTGATGAAACGGCCGGTGCGGGCCGTCAAAAGCGTCAGCGTCCAGCGGCGTTGCGTGGCTATACGGTCAAGATGGTCTCCCCGTTAGGGGACCTGTACGTCACTATCAATGAAGATTTGAATGGTCGCCCCTTTGAGGTCTTTTGCACGTTGGGGAAGGCGGGCGGACCAGCGAATGCGGATGCAGAAGCGGTTGGACGTCTAATATCGCTGGCCTTGCGGTCAGGAATTTCGATTGTACAGGTCAAAGATCAACTGCGCGGTATATCTTGTGATCGTGCGGTTGGGCTCGGTCCGAACAAGGTTTTGTCAGTTCCCGATGCGGTCGGACAGGCCATCGAGCGCTACGTGCTGGAGAAGGAAGGCGTTCAGGAGGATCTTCCGCTCGCGGTGCCAGCGACGACCCAGGGAGCCACTCAGTTCGAGGCATCTAACAGCTCCTCCTACGGAGGAGAGACTTTTGATATGGGCACGTGCCCCGATTGCGGTGCGGGTCACCTTGTCTACGAGGAAGGTTGCAAGAAGTGCCATATATGCGGCTACTCGGAGTGCGGGTGACGGCCACAGAAAACCGATCTTAGATCAGGGCCTAGGGAGCGGGGCGGACGATGCGTCGCCCCGCTCTTAGCTTATGCCCATTGAGGGCTCTGTGATGGACGTCACTCGATCTCGCAAGTCAATTATTATCAACGCTTTAGATCACGTCGTTGGCAGCGCTGGTTACTTAGTACTAATTAGCGCTTGTTTTACAGCAGGTGCCTCGGCACAGCTGACGCGACTCAGTACTCCAATTTCTCGTTCTGACGTGGCCTACTCGTCAGGCAATCCTCTGCTCTCCTATGAAATCCTCCAGGAGTATCTTGAAGGGGACTCAGCCAGCTACGATGCCCTTTGGCGTTCAGCACGGGCAGCGATACAGGTCGGAATGGAGCGACAAGGGTCCCGTGAGCAGAATCAATGGCTTGATCCAGCGATCCGTCTTTCTGCGCTGGCTATAACACTGCGTCCGGACGGCATTGAGGGCCTGTATTGGCGTGGTTTCGCGGCGGGGAGAAGAGCGATGAACGCGAGCGCATCGTATGCAGTCGCGCTAGCGCAGATAGTGCATCAGGACGCCCACGACATCCTCGCGAGTGATTCTCTTCACGGTGGCGCTCATAACATGTTGGGCAAGCTTAATTATGAGGTCATGAGTCTATCATGGTTCGAACGAACGATCGCGAAGATGTTTATGGGGAACAAAGCGCTGGATGACACTAGCTGGCAGAAAGCTGAATATCACTTGGCCAAGGCGGTGGAGATTTGGCCTGACTTGATTCTGTTTCACTTTGACATGGGACAGCTACATCGGAAGCGGGGTCGGCGTGAGGGAGCGATAAGATCTTTCAGCCAGGTTCTGTCTCTTGGGGCGGTACATCCGATAGACAGAAAGCTTCAGGATGAGGCGCGTGAGATACTGAACGCTTGGGGTGTGCTTAGGGAAAAGCTTTAAGAGCTAGAGGACCACGGGCCAGTGATCGCCAGTGTCCATCCGTCGATCTGTTTGTTCACAAAAAGTGTGCTTCCGTCCGGAGAGAAACAGCA
>DLTN01000022.1:3318-6647 GCA_002500925.1 Gemmatimonadales bacterium UBA7835
CCGATAGACAGAAAGCTTCAGGATACGGCGCGTGAGATACTTAACGCTTGGGGTGTGCTTAGGGAAAAGCTTTAAGAGCTAGACGACCACGGGCCAGTGATCGCCAGTGTCCATCCGTCGATCTGTTTGTTCACAAAAAGTGTGCTTCCGTCCGGAGAGAAACAGCAACCCGCGAACTCTCCAGTTCCGTTTAAGTCTCGAGCCAGCTTGTAGATCTCACCTTCTGGGGTGATCCCCAACAGGTAATCGTCTCCAGTACCATCCTCACAGACGATGATGTCACCCCAAGGGGCCACACATAGGTTGTCGCCGTTTTCGATGATCGTGCCATTATTCGGTTCAACGAATAGCTCTAGCGATCCAGGATTGGAGATTTCTTGATCCGTGCCCTCGAAAGGACTCGGACGGTATGTCCAGATCTGCCCCTTTCTAGCGGCTCCCCCGTCCGTGCAGGCTATGTAAACCTCAGGGCTTCCGTCTCTCTCACCGTAGAATATCCCTTCGCCCCGGGCAAATCTGGCGGCCCCAGACTCGAATCCTCGGTATCGCAAGTCATCGTCGGGAGAATCTACATTGTCGAGATCTATCCAAGCAGTCTCCATCCGCGTGCGAAGAGAAACGTCCGCTGTCTCCCAGTTTCGCGTATCAAGACTGGGCATTTCCGATACGACGAGGGCCTGTAGGCGACCACCTTCAGTCAGACTACCAGGGACGTGTGGAATGAAGCGATAGAGTATTCCATCACCGAGATCTTCCGTCTGGTAAATGATACCTGATGACGGGTGCACAGCTACTGCTTCATGTTTAAACCTACCCATATCGGTCAGGGGCACACCTCGCTGCAGGCCGGGCTGTCCAGCCACAACCTCGAAGTTGTACCCGTGTGAGCGGGTTAACCCGTCTTCCGGCTCCGAAACGATTTCTTCGCAGGAGATCCAAGAGCCCCAGGGTGTGGGCCCTCCAGCACAATTCAGCAGTGTTCCTGACAAACTCAAGTGGTGCGAGACGAGCTCCTGAGCCGTGGTATCGTAGACTAAAGTCGTTGTGCCGCCTAGCGCTGGGGAATTGCCGCCACCATCGTCGTAAAGTAGTTCCCGATCGATGAGATCTATAAGAGCGAGGTCTGAACCAAATGGGCCAAGTTCTGCTCTTGCGCTGCTACCTAGCTCATGGTTCCTCACCAGAATCGTCATCCCGCTCGGCCCCGCGAAGGCGGCCATTCCATCATGCCTTGCTGGCACTAATAAGCCATCGGACATCGATTCTCCCGCTCTAGAAAATATCTTGTAGCTGAAACCAGGAGGGAGAGCGATGATTCCGTCCGGATCATCTTGAAGGGGACCAAACTTTATTCCGGAGTCGACGTCCGTGGCGATGATATTGGAACGAGAGCAACCGAGTCCTGTGAACCCGAGAGAGATGGCGGCTCCCGTTCCGAGAAAACGTCGACGTGAGATGGTCATAAGATCGTTAATTTGATTTAAAGCTTTTATAAGAAGAAAAATTATTATGTGCCGAGATCAGATTACACCTGCCGCCCAAGATCGATTCCTAAGCGTTACACGTTCGACCGTTTTTGTAGTCGTGACCTCGCTGTTGTCTTCTTGCGTGGTGGAGAGCGAGCCGGTTGGCCCAACGCCTGGTAGCCCAGCCTTTGGAGGAGCGGTGGCTATGGGCCACGTCCAGACGCAGGTGGATTTTGGCCCGAGGATTCCAGGAACCGAAGGACACGAAGCACAGCTTTCCTGGATGCTCAAGCTCATGCGGGAGCATGCAGCGGCGGTTGTAGTCGATACGTTCACGCACGTCACTACGAATGGAGATACGCTGGGGCTCACTAATCTGCTAGGACGTTTTGCTCCCGAGCACAGTCGTCGGATCGTAATCTTGGCTCACTGGGACACGCGTCCGATTTCAGATCAAGCTTCAGACTCAGCAGACCAAGTGATTCCTGTCCCGGGGGCGAATGACGGTGGATCAGGGACAGCAATACTGTTGGCGTTAGCTCCCCTTCTTGCTGCGGAGCCTCCCCCTGTCGGGGTCGATATTCTGCTAGTCGATGGAGAAGATTATGGCCATGGAATAGAGGATATGCTGCTTGGGTCGCGCCGTTATGCAACCACCGTTTCCGAGGAGGATAGACCAGTTTACGGTCTTTTGCTCGACATGGTGGGTGACGCTGAGCCAAGTTTTCCGGTAGAGCAGATTTCGGCGCAGTTCGCGAATCCTATTGTTCAGAAAGTGTGGCGGGCCGCGGAACGCTTGGGGTACCGAGATTACTTTCCGACCTCAGTTGGGCCTCCGATCACAGATGATCACGTTCCGTTGATCCAGAATGGTATCCCCACAGCCAACGTGATCGATTTTACATACGGACCGAACAATTCGTACTGGCACACGCCCGAGGATACACCTGACAAAGTGAGCGCTGGAACTCTGGGGATCGTGGGCCAGGTTGTGGTTGAACTCATCTATTCGGGTGGGTGATGGCCAAGATATAAGATGGCTGAGTATTCGCCGATATTCGTTGACTTTTGTCAATCTGTTTTCTGAGTTCTATCAGTCTTAATTGTTTCATCCTTGGAGTATCACGTGACCGACATCTCTCCCGTCCGCGTTGCTGCCGTGCAGGCCGCGGCGTGTCCCTTCGATACAAACCGAGCAGTGGAAATGGTTTGTTCCATGACTGCTGAAGCTGCCAAGGAGGGCTCCAGGCTTATCCTGTTTCCAGAGGCATACGTAGGTGGTTATCCATGGGGGCTCGCTTTCGGGACTGCGGTTGGCGGACGCTCAGAGGTGGGTCGAAGGGTTTTCGGTCGCTACTGGGAATCCGCTATCGATGTTCCAGGACCTGAGGTAGAGAGGATGTGCCAGGTTGCTGGGGACTTCGGCGTTTGGCTCTGCGTGGGCGTTATTGAGCGCGACAGTACTTACAGCACGGGCACCCTCTTTTGCACGCTGCTGTACTTCGGCCCGAATGGGGAGTTACTAGGCAAGCACCGCAAGCTCAAACCAACAGCTGCTGAGCGACTCATATGGGGTGAGGGAGATGGTAGCACCCTGACTACGGTGGAGACGGATTTCGGTCGTGTCGGCGGGCTCATTTGCTGGGAGAACTATATGCCGCTAGCCCGCATGACGATGTACGGAAAGGGGGTGAAGATTTACCTCGCTCCGACTGCGGATTCCCGTGATCGGTGGCAGTCGACTCTACAGCACATCGCGCTGGAGGGTCGGTGCTTTGTGCTCGGTTGTAATCAGTACGTTACGCGCGATATGTACCCAAAGGACTTGGCAATTGCTGATGAACTAGATGTTTGGCCCGAAAC
>DLTN01000050.1:0-493 GCA_002500925.1 Gemmatimonadales bacterium UBA7835
GCAGGTTACACGCTGACGGAGGCCTCAAAGAAGGAAGGTGCCTGATGAGACAGCTTTCGCACTGGTTGCGCTCAACGCTGTACGTGAGCTGTCCAACCTGTGGATACCGTCCTCAGACTAGCGCCGAAGCTAAGGCACTCGTTCAGTCTGCCTGCACTGCGTGTGGCTCTGTCGAGCAGTATTACAAGCGCAACCCAAACGCTTGGGTTCAGACACTCGTGGGGCTTGATCTACCAGCCCCAGTCGACATGGAAGGAGAGGCCATCGATGTCGTTAACACGCCAGACAGAGCGAGAGAGAGAGAAAGAGCACTAGAGTATCGAGAGATTAGGAACAGACGAGTGTTCATTTTCGCGTTACTCGTGATGATCGCGATCTGGCTGGGCTGGATCGACTTATTCTGACTAGGGCACACCGTTTCTGCCACTTCATGAGTTCTGCAAGGCTCCCCAGCTTTGACAGCCTAGATCGCCGTCTGTCATTTACTGGCAGG
>DLTN01000050.1:807-2778 GCA_002500925.1 Gemmatimonadales bacterium UBA7835
GGCAGGTTACACGCTGACGGAGAAAGGAAAAACAGATGCGCCATATGTCGATTTTGGGTTTCGGTCTGAGTTGTATTCTCGTTGGAGGCTTTCTAGCAAACCAATTTGTTGGTGCTGAAGTGAGCGCCCAACAGCAGACAGTTGAACGCAGTGGATTGTGGGAGGCAGAAGACTGTGTGGGTTTAAGTGCTGGCTCTGGTCTCTTCCTAGGAATCTCTGGCGCACTCCTTGAAGAATTAGAGAGGCTTGAGGATCAAGGGTACGAGTCTGAGGCGAATGAGCGTATCGAGAATGCATTGCGGTGGTCAGGATTAGCTGCAGACCTCGCAAAGAATTTTGAAGCCTATTGCGAATAGACAAATCGATACCTGATCGACCCCTGCTCTCAGGCTCATACTAGCCACCGATGGGTTCCCATGTAGGCTTGTATATATGAATAAACAATCCTCGACCATGCTGATTTCGCTTCTTTTTGCTGTCGCGGTCGGTGTTGGGTACTTCGTCTCGTTTTTATGGCAGGCGTTGGGGATCTTAGGACGTATTTGGTTCTAGTGTGTTTCCGAAACAAACTTGGATTGCTCAATTTAAGATCCATTGAAGCTTGGGCCGAACGGCGCGAGAGGCGCGCAACGCAATCCAGAAAACCAAAGGAGAAAACAAGTGAAAATCTCACTAACGAGCGCTTTCCTCCTCATCGCTATTTCCGCATGTGGGCCTCAAGAGCGTGTGGTCCAAGAGGACGTGGAAGTAGTATCAGTGACGGAAGGGTACCAACTTCCTGTGTTTACAGATCAAGAGCGTTGGATGAGAACGGCATATATCTGGACTGTCTCCTCTGCTCTATACCTAGATGAACTGAAAAAACGGGGTCTGTCTCCCGCCGAAAGTGGGCAGGTTCAAGCTGATATTTTTAGTCCCGGCTGGAGTGGCGTGCAAAATGCCATGGATCTGTTCAGCGCCATGTACAGAAACTGGAGCATGATCCCTGGTAACGTTTGTGAAGTTTCAGAGGCTACAGAGGAAACAGTAAAGGCGACTTGTAATAGACCATACCTAGCTTTTTTCGAACAATCGGGTGGGGATATTTATGGAATGAGTCTGGCTGAATATGAAGAATCAAATATCAGCTTTAATAGCGGAATCGCCTTTAGTGTTGGCATGAATTGGCATCAAGAACTCGAGGGTGATGATTTCCATATCACGATTACTAGAACTCAATAAATTCATGCGACTATCTTTCGAGCGCCTGAAGGAGCACTAAGGATTGGAATACATCTTTAGCAGTTACGGCTTTGAAATTGTCGTAGGAATGATTTTTTCTGTGCTAGGATTTCTCTTCTATCGAGTTGTGAGGAATAGGGCCAAGTAGTGTGTGCTCCGAGTGCGCATAGGGCATATCTCTTTGCTATCATCCTTATTCCGATTCTCGGAGCGTGCTCGGATCCTGGATTGGTTTGCTGCGCGCCACCCGAAGAGGCTGACCCTCACCTAACTGGGTTTGAGCAACGGAGCGGTTTAGGGTTCACGACCCATCAAGAAGAACTCGCGTTCTTGGCTGCGGTCGATGCCGAATCCGACCGAGTCCGTATTACCGAGGTCGGGACTTCGGTCCAGGGCCGCCCGATCCACCTTGTTCGGTTAGCCCATCCGAAGCCAGCGCCTGATGATCAGATTGCGGTGGGGCCAGTGCTCTTTGTCGTAGGAACTCAGCACGGAAATGAGCCGGCTGGACGCGAGGCCGCGCTCCAGTTCCTGAGGGACCTCGCCTTCGTCGAGGAACGCCTGCTTCCCGATGCGTTGAGCACAGTTACGGTCTTGGTTATTCCCACCGCGAATCCTGACGGACGGTTCGCCAACACACGCCGTAATGCGGACAATGTCGACATTAACCGTGACCATCTAGCCCTAGTCACACCTGAGGCTCGGGCAATCGCGCAGGTGATCCGGGACTTCCGACCGGATCTAGTGGTG
>DLTN01000058.1 GCA_002500925.1 Gemmatimonadales bacterium UBA7835
CAGTTCACTACCATCGACGAGCACCCCGTGAAGGCCGGCGACCAAAGCGGGATCGGCTTTCTAGAGCTAGAAGCTTGGTGAGCATAAGTGTCGGGTCTAGATGAGAGCGCCCTAGCAGCTCAGCCGCTTGCTCAGGTGTCAGTGGAATTTCGTCACTAAATGTGACCGCCGTCTCGCTTTCTCCTTGAGACGGGGGGTCTTCGGCTCGCTCGTCTTCTTCTGCATCAGGGACGTTGACTGAACGTGTCACGACGTCCGCTTCAACTGCTCCTTCTGTCATCTCTCGGCCACTTCGCCGCTCTTGTGTGCTGACTGAGTCGAGGAGTCTGAGGGCCATTGCGAGGTTCCATTTCGCATTCCTGTCATCCGGACGGAATCGGAGCGCCAATCGGTTAGCCTCCACCGATATGGCAGCGTGAATCCGGACGGAATCGGGAACATCGGCATATAGTGCCCTGTCTAGTCGGAGTACTCCGGTGTTGTAGTGTGCTAGGCCGCGGATTTCCCTGTTTGGTGTGAGTGTGGCACGTGCCAGTTCGTCCTCGGCGGACGATTCGTCATCGCGAGCGAGGGCGGTGCCAAGGTTGTAGCGGATTTGGGTATTCACTGGATCTGTCCGAGTTCGCTTCCTGTATACATCAGCTGCAGCTCGGTACTCGCCCGACCTCTGGAGCCGGTTTCCCCTCTCCACACTCGATTGTTCGACTGTCCAGGTGAGGACAAGTCCGATGGCGGCCAAGAGGCCGACCCCCATCCTAATCCACGAAGCCTGTCTCATGGCGCCCTTCGGGTTGTTAACCCTGCATCGGAGAGGGCTTCCAATACCAGAAGCGCCAGTCCTATCATTATTAGCCACACGATGGGATCACTAGTCGGCTCCTCGATCGTCTCAGTCCGACCGGATACGGAGCGGAGATCAGCGATCAGAGAACGGATGCTTTCTTCGCCTTCGATTTGGTGGAAGGCGCCACGACCGACATCAGCGATCTGCCTGAGGAGATCTTCATCGTAACCGGCTACCACTGGCAATCCTGAACCGTCGAGAAGCGGTGCTGTGGAGCCGGTGAGTGTCAGGGCGGCCCCGGAAACTGTTCCTATCCCTGCTGTCCAGATCGTAGCACCTGACTCGACTGCCGACTGCGTCGACGTAATGACCATGTCTTGACTGTCGTGTGCTTCTCCGTCTGAGACAACGAGTACAACTGGAGAGGTGTCCGGCCGAGACCGTCTTTCCCACTCCTCAATGGCATCTTCGATAAGAACACCTAGAGATGTGCCCTGGTCTCTTGCGCTAACTAAGCTTGGAACCACCCATGGCGAGAAAAAAGAGACCACATCGCTATCATCAGTCAGCGGAACCAGCTGATATGACCAGTCGGCAAATATGCTTAGTCCTACCCGGTCAGCTACTCCAGCGCCAATAATGTCCTCCACTAGGCGCTGGGCCCACGCGATGCGGCTTGGTTCCACGTCGTTGCCGGTCATCGACTGGGAGACGTCAACCGCTATGAGTAGGTCAACAGGTGTGACAGGTACTTCTTCTGGTTGAACTGGTGCGATACCTGAAAAAGCACTCCCTAGCAGTGCCACTGCCAAAAAGGTCGAAACCAAACGGAGCGATGGAAAGAGGTCGACTCGTCTGCCGATCAGGCGGAAAGCAGCTTGTCGACCGCCGTAGGCGTTTACTAGTCGAACACCACGCCGCCACTGCCCGACGATCGCTACACTGACCACGAAAAGCATTGCTGGGATTAGGCCGATCAGTTCCGGGCGCTCGAAGGTCATGGCAGGACCCCATACGGCGAACCTCGGAGTGCTACAGCCGCTACTGCTAGGGAGAGTCCAACTAAAGCTAGGAGCCACCGATACGTTGTGCTCTCCGTGCGTTGGATGGTTGCCTCCGAGGGTTGAACGATACGATCGATCTCTTCGTAGATGTCACCGAGTGCGTTGACGTCGGTCGCCTGGAAGTACTCGCCACCGGTTATCCGGGCGGCTTGGGTCAGGACTGTCTCCATTGCGTTCTGATCGCGACCGCGCTCCTGCCCTATCGCTACTGGGTAGATCGTTACTCCAACGGCAGCCGCTGCTCGAGCGGCTAGGTCAGGCATGACCCCTGCTTTATTGTGGGCCCCGTCGGTGACGAGGATGAGCACCTTAGACTCGTGTGGTGAGTCTTCGAGGAGTCCAGCTCCGGCCGAGATCGCGCCCGCGATATCAGTCCCATCGGTCAAGAGTCCAACTTCGAGCTGTTCAACTGCGTTGAGAGTGATGTATCCGTCGTGTGTAAGGGGCAATCGGGTTAGAGCCTCTCCGGCGAAGGCTACGAGTCCTATGTCGTCGCCTCGTGCCTCAATGAATGACATTGCTGTAGTCTTTGCTACATCCAGCCGACTGACTCGTGCACCCATATCCTCGGCCCACATCGAGGTAGACAGATCCAGCGCCAGAGCAATTCCGACGCCCTCTACCTGTGGTTCGTCGAAGGTCCGAATGATTTGAGGGTTCGCTAGTGCTGTGATCAGCGAGGCAAAGGCGACGATGCGAAAGAGCAGGGGGGCCCACTGAAGCCATCGATGGCTTATTGAGCGGGTGAAGCCTGCTCCCGACGTTGCCATGGTTAGTGCTGCCCTAGGTCCTGGCCGCAGAATAAACGAGAGCGGTATGAGGCCCAGCAGAAGGAACATCCACCTAGGCTGAGCGAGGTCTAGTGTCATGGAGATTCCGTCTCTTCGACCCAAGAGCGTACAGCGCTAACGTCACGCTCAGCTTCGTCAGCCGGTGGGCGCTCCCCACCGAATTTTACTTCCTCGGCGTGCTCCATGACTTCGGTCAGGTTTTCGACCGCAGCTATTTTTGCGAAGCGTGGGAGAACCGCTGCGGTCTCGAGGTCGCTCATGAGTTCCGTGCTCGTATGTGCTGGTCCCCAACGCTGATCGAAGACCTCGATGAATCGTCGAGTGATGCTACTGGCCCTGTTATAGAAGCCGCGTACGTCGCCGTCCCGATGGAGCCCTTCTTCCAGAAGCGCATCGAATGCTTCGAGAGCTGCCAATCTCGGATCTACAGGAGGTGCAGGTCGAGTTCGATAGGCCTCCCATAGCTTGTTACCAGAGGTGAAGAGCACCCACGTAAAGACTGTACCGAAAAAGAGGAGCAGAATCGTAGCTGGCCAATGTCGGGCGCCGCCTACTACATCTGCGACTGGCTGTGGCTGAACTCCGTTGGAGGCGTCCTCGAGGTCTAGTATGGATGTGACCCAGAGAGATTGCTCTGGGATCAAAAGCATCCGAGCTGATGGCGTTTCGGAGGGAGCGTTTCGGAAGGATGACCACCTCCCGACATGATCACCCTCTTCAGCGAATTGTGCGTTTGTCGCTTCGCGCTTACGAGCCGCGAAAATCGGAAACTCTGGAACCGTGATAAGACCAACCTGGAAGGCTATTAGAGGGTATGTGACCGCTAGGCGAACTCTATTGCCTGCTAGCGAATCGGCGGTCCACTGCACCTGCCCGAAGGATTCGAAATCGGACGTATCTAATGAGTCTGGGAGGAAGACTATGGTGCCCGGTGCCAGGTCGATAACCAAGGATAGATCGATGAGGTCTCCGATCCCTACGGTATCGCTTGACAGAGTGATGTCAGAGACAGAAACAGTCCCACCAGATTCCTGAGTTAACGCTGCTGCTGGGTCTATCGCAAAGGTGAAGACCACCAGTTGAAAGAGCGATTTCAAAATTCCCGCCCTAGTCATAGTCAGGGCTTAGCCAGATCATCGTTGCATCCTCGCACGTCGACGAAAGAATCCAATGAGAGGTGGCAGGTAGTCATGGCGTGTGTCGACATCTACCACGTCGAGCTTGAGGTCGCGGAATAGGTCGCTCATGCGTTCTTGAACTTGCTGTGAGTGTGCCTTCCAAGAGTCGCGGACCTTACGTTTATTGGTGTTTAAGACCCTGCGATGACCCGTCTCCGGGTCGTCCAATGCTAGCATCCCCACCTTTGGGAGGCTTCCCGTCGCCGGATCGATGAGGCGGATCGGAACGAGGTCGTGATACCAGGCCAGCTTTCGGGCGGCCCGTATCAACTCAGAGTCTGCTTTTGGCCCCGTTAGGAAATCACTGATCAGAAATACGGTTGTTTTCTGTCTTAGCACCCTGTCCGCATAACGGAGTCCCGCCGAGAGCATAGTGGAACGACTCTCTGGCCTGTGTGAGAGGAGTTCAAGTACGAGTCGCATAGCATGGCGTCTCCCGGTATCTGGCGGGATGAAGTATTCCACCTTGTCGGTAACCAGGAGCAGGCCTACTCGGTCGTTATTTGTTGTTGCCGCCAAGGCCAAAATCGCAGCGATTTCTGACGCTATAATTGAGTTCTGTTTAGCCCCGGTTCCGAAAGTCTTCGAAGCGGACAGGTCGACTACGATGAGAGCATTTAGTTGCCTCTCCTCTACGAATTCTTTCACGAAAAGGTGTCCACGACGAGCTGTCACGTTCCAGTCAATAGAGCGCACGTCATCACCAGGCTGATACTCGCGTACGTCAGAGAATTCTAGGCCTCGACCCTTAAAGATTGAGTGATATTCTCCTGAAAAAAGCGACTCGACTAGACGGGCGGTTGTGAGTTCTATCCGCTTGAGTTGAGCCGAGACCTCCGCACTGAACACGAAATCCGGGTCGGCCAGCATCAGGGAGCGGGTACTGCCTCGAGCAGTTGCGTTACTAGCTGGTCGGGATCGATGCCGCGCGCATCTGCCTCATATGTCGTGCGTAGTCGGTGGCGCATGACTTTGGGTGCCATCGCCTTAACGTCGTCGGGCATGACATAGTCCCGGCCTTGAAGGAATGCTCTGGCGCGTGATGTGCGCGTCAGGAAGATCGTGGCGCGCGGGGACGCTCCATATTCGATGAGTGAGTCGAAATGCGAGAGGCCGTAGTTGCTTGGCTCACGTGTTGCAAATGTTAGCTCGACAATGTAGTCGAGCACCTCGTCCTCCAGTCGAATGTTAGCAACTGCTTTTCGTGCATCCGCTATCTGATCTGCGTTGATCACTGTATCGACCGGAATATGTGTGCCCTTGGCAACACGTCGAACGATTTCTTTCTCGTCAACGCGATCGGGGTAACCGATCTGGAGCTTCATTGCGAATCGATCAAGCTGGGCTTCGGCCAAAGGGTAGGTGCCGTGCAATTCGACAGGATTCTGTGTCGCAAGAACCATGAAGGGGTTTTCGAGATGGTAGGTCTCGCCAGCGATAGTGACTTGCCTCTCCTCCATCGCTTCCAAAAGAGCTGCTTGAACCTTTGGCGGGGCTCGGTTGATCTCGTCTGCTAGGATAATGTTAGAAAAGATTGGCCCCTTCTGAACCTTGAAGTCTCCTGATGATTGATCGAAAACTGGTGTGCCGATGATGTCCGTCGGGAGAAGGTCGGGAGTGAACTGAATTCGTCGGAATCTGGTGTGGATCGCTTCCGCGAGGGTCCGGACCATGAGTGTCTTAGCTAGCCCAGGAAGTCCCTCAAGAAGAATGTGACCTCCCGTCAGAAGTGCTACGAGTAGCCCTTCAACTGCCTCGTGTTGACCTACAACCCGTTCGTGCACGGTGCTGGAGACACCATTGAGAATATTTTTACCGGTTTCGGTATTTCCTTGCTCCAAACCTTACTCCGTGGTCGAGGTCCCGGCCGATTGAACAATCATGTACAACCAGTCGCGAGTGTGTCGAAGCAGACGAGGTGATTGTTCGTTTGCTTCTAAGAGGCCCGACAATGTTCGGTTGACGGCCGCACCACGCCAGAGGGTTTCAGGTTCCTGCTGAACTAAACACTTCGGCCGCCGCCGCACCCTCGACCGCCATAGTTCGCCGACGCTTGAACCACCTGACAATGCGATCTTCGGTAACGGCTAGGGCTGGAACAACCACCATGATTAAGAGGGTGGCGAATAAAATCCCAAAGCCGAGACTGACGGCGGTTGGCGCCAGGAACTGCGCCTGGATGCTCCGCTCGAAGATCAGCGGTGAGATACCTAGGAAAGTCGTGAGTGATGTGAGGAAGATCGGACGGAATCTCTGACGCGCCGCGTTGAGCAGTGCATCCTCTAGCACAAGGCCTCTGGCCTTCTCTGCATTCACGAAGTCCATGAACACCAGTGTGTCGTTTACGACAACTCCGGTTAGCCCGATGATCCCGAACAAGCTGAAGAGGCCCACGGGAACGCCGATAATTGCGTGTCCTATCAGTGCGCCGATGATCCCGAACGGAATCGCGGACATGATCACCAATGGCTGTATGTATGAGTTCAGCGGGATCGCGAGCAGGGCAAAGATCCCAAGAAGGGCAAGCATGAAGCCACGACCGAGAGATGCGAACGTGTCGTCTTGCTCGGCTCGCTCGCCACTCAAGCCGAATGAAACGCCTGGGTGCCTCTCACTCAGCATCGGTAGGACTACACGCTCTAGTTGGCGATTCACCTCGTCAGTCGTTACGACAGACTCATCGGCATCAGCGGTTACAGAAACAATTCGCTCACCCTCTCGTCGAGTGATACTTGTTGGCGTACTCCCTAGAGAGATGGTTGCGACTTGGTCGAGTGGTGCACGGGCGCCCCCGGGTGTAGACACGCGGAAGACGAGCAGGTCTGCGACGGCGTCTCGCTCCGACTCAGGGAGACGGATGTAGACGGGCATCTCCTCGCCATCGCGTTGCAGTCTCTGAACCTCTGCACCAAAGAACGCACCGCGCACTTGGTTCGCTAGATCTTCGAGGGTGATACTTAGTGTCCTAGCATCCGGACGTAGGTCGATCTGAAATTCTTGCTCACCTCGGTCATCGTCGGTAAGGATGTCGAAGACCCCACTGAACTGAGCAAGTTCGGTGGCTACGTCTGCGGATGCTGCTTTGAGCGCTTGCTCGTCAGCTGATGCGAGCTGAACCTGAATAGCTTCCGCTACACGGAAGAAATCCGATGTGATTGCAAAGGACCTTACGCCGCTTAGTTCAGGCAGTTCTGCTCGCCAAGCGGTCTCAAACTCTAACGGGGTGAATGCACTCACCTCGGGGTTGGGCAACTCAACCGTTAGTGACGCTCTGCTAGAGGACGAGCTCCGAGGTGTGTCAGTCTGCCCAGGCCCACCACCTCCGCCACCACCTCCGACCACAGAGTAGAGGTTTTGGATCGGGGAGGGGTGGTCAGACGGAAGGTCCATTGCCATCCGATCTCCGGCTCTCAGGACAGATGCCTCGATCTTCTGAATGACTTCTAGCGTCCGTTCGACTGAAGTGCCTGGCGGCATCTGAAGGTTGGCTACGACGGTCTCACCCTGAATAGAGGGCAGGAAGGAAAAAGGAAGGCGCCCGCCACCGATCAGACCGAAGCAGATGAGTATCGACGCCAGTGCCCCCGACATGATTACTCCAGGGTTGAAGATGCTGAAGCGAACACCCCTGGTGAGCGGTCCAGAAATGAATTTCTGAAGGATGATGTCGACTTGGGCTCGAGTCTCATTGATCCTTACAAGGAAACGATTTGAGGTGCGACTCGATGGGTCATCGTGCGATAGGTGCATCGGCAAGATGAAGAGTGCTTCTACGAGCGAGAGGAGGAGCACCGTAATTACCACGAGGGGTAAATCGATCAAAAGGCGCCCAAGAGTGCCTTCGATAAACAGGAGGGGGGCAAAGGCTACCACAGTCGTGAGAACAGCAAACACCACTGGGCGTGCTATGCGGATTGCTCCTACCTCAGCAGCCTCGAGAGGGGATCGACCTTTCTCCCTCTCAGCGAAGATGTTTTCTCCCATGACGATTGCGTCGTCGACCACGATGCCGAGAGCAAGGATGAAGCCGAATAGTGAGATCGTGTTCATCGTTACGCCGAGGGGGGCGAGTAGCGCGAATGCGCCGATGAATGAGATCCCAATCCCTATTGCTGTCCATGCGGCCAGCTTCAGGTCCAAGAAAAGCGTAAGGGCTATCAGGACTAGCGTCAGACCAAGGATCCCATTCTTGATTAAGAGCTTTAGCCTCCCGTCCAAAACAATAGACTGGTCCTGCCACACGGACGCGGTCACGCCCTTAGGCAGCCGTGCTGAAAAGTTGGCTACATACGTATGGACGGCTTCGGCGACGTCGAGCACGCTCTCCTCTCCGACCCGATAAGCTGTGACCACTACCGCTCGCTGACCATTAAATGTTGCAGCTAGGTCTGAGTTGGCGAATCCATCTGTTACCGTGGCGATGTCACTGAGGAGGACTTCGGTCCCATTGGCTTCTGCAAGCACCACTATATCGCGAAAATCTTCTGCAGTCTGATTGCGCCCCTGTGTTCTGAGCAGAACACGCCCGTCACGAGTCTCGATTTCGCCACCCGAAAGTTCGAGGCTTTCTCGTCGTACAATCGTAGCCAGTTGGGACAGCGAGAATCCGTATGCGTCGAGGACGTCGGAGGACACTTCAATCGACAATTCGTAATCTCTAGTACCTGAGATCTGGACGTCAGAGATCGCTCCAAGCGCGATTAGGTCGTCTCGCGCTTCTTTCGCCAGCACTTTAAGTGCCCGTTCACCCACGTTGCCCGAAACGACCAGCTGAATGACTTGGGAGCGGGGCGATGCCAGATTTACAACCGGTCGTTCAATTTGGACTGGAAACGTCCTGATGCGGTCGATGGCGGACTTTACTTCGTCGAGGACCTGTTGCTTGTCGACACCGCTTCGTAGCTCTGCGGTGACTACAGCGAGGCTCTGTGACGCGGTCGCGTTGACCTCTTCTACTTCGTCGATTGACTCAAGGGCTGCTTCAGTCGGAACGACAATAGCCTCCTCAACCTCGATTGGGGATGCTCCAGGATAAGCGACCGAGATGTTGATCAATTCAGGAGAGAACTCCGGAAATACCTGCTTGCGGAGAGAGATGGCACCAAACGAACCGGCGACCAGGATGAATACCATCAGGAGATTTGCGGTAACCCTGTTGCGAATCATCCATCTTATCGCGCCGTTCATAAACCGCCTCTGCGCGCGGCCCCAGTGCTGGCAGCCCCTGTGTTGTGAGTGACGGTTGTCGTTTCGCTATTCTCGGCCTCGGTATCGGTTTCATTGGAATCAGCGATGCGGATTCTCATCCCCTCTGTCATTACGGCCAAGTCACTAACAATGACTTTCGTTGTGTCGCCCATGTCGGCGATTAAGAACACGGTGTCCTGTATCTCTTGGATTACCTCTACCGGCAATGACACGAGGGTGCCCTGGGTCGTGGCCGCCCAAACCGAAGGACCGTCACGGAGAGCTGTCCTAGGGATGGCGTAGTATGCCTCGACGGCTCGACCGGCGATGCGAGATCGAGCGTATGACCCTACTAGCAACGGAGGTCGTATAGCGGATGCTGCGAATGGGTCAGGTACACGGATGACGATCTGGACTGTCCGTGTAGCTTCGTCGAGTGCTCCTGAAGCGCGTTCCACGAAGCCGTTCCACTCGTGCCACGAACCTCCGAATTCTGAGCGCACAACCGCCGGTATTCGTCCGGCTCCGTCTTCGGCCCAGAGACCATCGATGAGTGCTGCCTGCCTAGTGCTCAGTGAAATATCGACCTCTACCGCTTCTGTGCCGTAAATGTCAGCTATCGCCTGCCCCGGTGAGATGAATTGGCCGATGTCAACTGACTCCGATCGGACGCGGCCCGAGAAAGGCGCGAGTACGGCCGTGCGCTCAAGGTTCAATTCTGCGTCTGCCAATTGGGCTTCAGCTCTGTAAAGGGAAGCCTCCGCGGCCTCGTACTGAGGCTGCTGGCGTGCGAGCTGCGCGGCTAGGCTCGTGTCTGGCGGGGCGTCAGAGCCAAGCCTCTGTCGCAGTAGCTCGTATTCGCGTTGTGCGATCAATTGGTTCTGGGCTGCGATTGCTACGTCTACCCTGCGCTGTTCGACTTCTGCTTGGGCAACGGATACAGCGTTTCGGTAGCTCTGGTCATCCAGCTTGAAGAGGGTGTCTTTTGCAGAGAAAACTCCACCTCGAACAAGTTTTGGGGATACGCTGACGACACGACCTCCGACCTCGGCTGACAGGGTGATTTCGGCAGCAGGCCGGACGGTGCCTGTGCCCTCGACTACGAGTGGCGTGGACCGTGGCGTCATCACTGTCGCGGTAACTAAAGGAGCGAGCCTGGGGGTGGTTATACGCTCCGGGGCTGGGCGGCTAAGAAGCAACGCGCTCGCAATCAAGGCCCCTATCAAAAGTATGGCGGCCTGAAGAGTGAGCCGGCGTCGGGTCGGGGGCCTGGGGATCATCGCTGCCTTTGTTCGGAGTCGTTTGCATTGGTCGACTCGGAGACCCAAGTACCACCTAGGGTTCGGTGCACTTGCAGTCTGGCGGTCGCTAGTTCTCGCTCTGCGGAGGACTGTGTGTCCTTTACATTGAGCAGTGTTCTGAGAGCGTCGAGATAGCCGACGTAATCACCGACGCCTTGTTCGACACGGAGGCGCGCGGCGGCTGCGGAGGCTTCAGCGGCCCTCAATTGTTCATCAACTACTGAGTTGCGGCTTCGCTGGGCGTCGAATCCTGCGATTGCTGCGTCTACTTCTTGGAATGCCGTTAGAACAGACTGAGCGTATCGGGCCGCTTCTTGCGCGTAGCGAGCCTCTGCCGCTTCCTGGTCGGCCTTGAGCCGGCCGCCCAAAAAGATCGGAGCTGTTAGTGAGGCTACGAAGTTTGTGAACCATTGATCCGCTCGGATAATATCGGTGAGCTCCGCGCTTTGTGTTCCGGTAGAGCCCGTCAGGTTGATTGACGGGAGTCGGGCTGCTTTTCGCTCACCCACTCTCTGTCGGGCCGCTTCGAGCCTGAATGCGGCTGCCGCCAGGTCGGGTCGCCTCGATAGTATTCTGGCTGGGATTCCTGAAGGGATTGCTTTGAGGTTTATTGTCGGGATTCCTAACCCTGTCAGCATAGGCTCTACTTCATGCGGGTAGCGCCCAAGGAGCACGGCTAGGCGGCCTCGAGCTGAAACAATCTGGCTTCCGAGAAGAGGAAGGCCGGATCGCGTTGCGTTGAGGTCTTGCTGGATTTGGTAAAGCTCAATCGAAGATACGACACCTCTCTGATAACGGTCTTCCGTCAGCGTCAGTCTCTCTGTTAGAAGATCGATGACTTCGGTCAGAATCACCTCTCGAGTGACAAGGTCTCGGAGCTCGAAATATCCCGAAATCGTCTCGGCTGCGACTGTGATCGCCACGGTCTGAGCGTCAGCGCCGACGGCGAGGTAGTCCGCGTAAGCTGCTCGGCGGCCACTGCTCAGTGCCCCCCAGAAGTCTAGTTCGTATGCGGTGCCTAGGCTTACGCCGAATGTGGAGAAGGTGAAGCGGTCCGGTCGCTCAGGGAGAGTCGGGTCGCTTCCCTCTTCGTTCGAGCCACCAAAAATCGCACCGAACTGACCCGCATTCGCAGGCTGGCTGAAACGAGATGCGTCCGTTCCTGCTGTAAGAGAAGGGAGCAGAGATGACCTGGCGATACGATACTGGGCTCGGACTTCTTCGATTCGAGAAGTGGCTTCTTGGATATCTAAGTTCGATTCCAGAGCAGCTACCACGAGAGCGTCTAATGTCTGGTCCTCGAACGCTTCCCACCAAGACAGGCTCACAGAGGAGTCTTGGATTAGTGCGCTGTCAGCCCCTGTATAGCCTTTCGGCATACGGTCGACTACTGAAAGTGGGACAGGAGGGGGCGCAAGGGAGCACGCGGCCGAGACGGCGACGGCGATGGCGCTCGTCGCTTTCAGCCGTCTCGCGCTTCCGATGGGCGTATCCATAGGGGTCCAGGTTGGCATGCAGAGTTCTTCAGCGTACGCATAAAACTTAGGCAGAACCTAAGGTGCCATGTAACCGAGAGGTGGAGCTTGTGTTCAGCTCATCTCGAGACCTGGATACACTTGATCAGTCGTTTTGGGCGTGCCATGCGGATAAGACCTCAGTTTCTCGATCGGCGGAAAGACCGGAGCGGAAGTTCTGCTGTCTCTCTGCTGGTCTCGAGTAATGGTACTCGAGGGTGGCGGTTGCTGTGTCTGCTAGAGAGCGGAAAGTGAGCCCGGCCTCTACTTCAGGAGTGAGGTCAAACCGCGCAAAACCCTGACTCCCGTCCACAGGTGGGCGCCACACGGGCATTTCTTGGTAGGGGCGCACGCCGTGCCTTGCCAGAAACTCTCGTGGCACCCAAGTGAAAGAGGTTTCGGTCGTTGTGACAGCTCGGATGCCGTAGAGCAGTTCCGCCAAGGGGCGCGGTGTCCGTGGTCCGACGCAGTTGAACTCACCCAGGGTGGCATCCTCAGCCAGCTTAACCGTAAAGTCAGTAAAGTCACGCACGTCAATGATCTGAATCGGGTCAGTCCCGTCTCCCGGTGCCAGTACTTCGCCACCTCGATCTATCCGGACAGGCCAGTATGTAAAGCGATCTGTTTCATCACCTGGCCCGATGATCAGGCCTGGTCTAAGAATTGTGGTGCGGCCCGGCATAATTCTTTGCGCGATGCGCTCCATTTCGGCTTTGCCTAGACCGTAAGGGAGTCGATCCTGATCGTCTGGAACCCCGGCGGTTTCGAAGGTCCATGTCGGTGCATCTGCAGTCATGGGGACACGACTTACGTCGGAGTATGCTGACCGTGAAGACACGAATATGAACTGATCAACCGAGTCTTTGAGTGCCTCTGCGGCCGTCTCGATCCATTGACGGTTGTTGGTTGCGTTGTCGATGACTACATCCCAACGCCGACCCTTGAGGGATTCATAATCTCCATTTCGGTCCCCTCTCAGGGTCTCAAGGTAGGGAAACATGTTTCGGCCCGACCCGCGGTTGAACAGGGTCACGCTGTGCCCACGATCCAGGGCCGAGCGGACCTGGAAGGGTCCGATGAATCCGGTCCCGCCGAGGATCAGGATGTCCAAGCTCCTGGGAGAGTTCTGGATGATCCGCGCACCCCATTGGTCTGCTGGGCGGATTGGGTCATGATCAGCAGGTGAGGCTGAAACCTCTTCGGCTCCCATAGTATTGGCGGCGAGTGCGCCACCAGCGGAAATTTTGAGGAAGTCCTTGCGAGTCGGGCTCATGAAAATCCTTTGAGGGAGGAGGTGGCTGTGCTAGCGAGGGCTTGGGCTGGCCACCCTACTTCTGGGGTTTGTGTATGTCTCGAAGAGACTAGCGTTGATTTGGTGTTGGAGGAGAGGCGGGTTATTACCGCCTCTCCTCCACAGGCTCAATCCCCGGCACCAGCCGACATAGTCTTCATAACGTCTTCAAAGGCGTTCATAAAACGACCCATCTCGTCTTCGGTGCCGATCGATACCCTCAGATAATCGAGCATTGGAGGGAAGTCACGACCAACGGCGACGCCACGCTGACGGAATGCCTGACGGATCGGGGCGACTGTCTGACGCAGGTTGACCATAAAGAAATTGGTCTGGGATGGAATACACTCGTATCCTAGGCCCTCAAGGTCCGAGATCGTTTGTTCGCGCAAGCGCTTATTGTGGACGAGCATGCGGTCAGCGGCCGGCTGGTCTTCCATAGACGCGACAGCTCCCCAGCGAGCTAGAGCGTTAACGCTTCCGGTACTATACGGCCGCATTTCTTGAATCATGTCAGGGGGCGCTATGGCGAAGCCTATTCGCATCGCGGCCATTCCATAAATTTTCGAGAAAGTTCGAGCGATCACGACGCGACGCCCTTCTCGGACGTACTTGAGCGACTCTTCGTAGGCGGGGTCTTCAACAAAGTGATGATATGCTTCATCAATCAGTACCGGGATATCTTCCGGGATGTTGTCTAGAAGGTAGGAGATCTCATCTGCCGTCACGGTCACGCCGGTGGGGTTGTTCGGGTTGCACAGGTAGACGAATCCTACGTCGCGCGCATTCCTGTTCGTTACATCGACCATCCGCTCGATGTTTTGCCTATAGTCTGCTTCAAGAGGGAGAAGCAGTGTTTCTGCATCGATTCCCGTTGCGTGGGAGTAGACAGAGCCATACGAGGGTTCGACCCCTACGACTTTTTTGTCATGGGCCAGCCAAGTAAGACCGACTACATCCAGGATCTCACCGGACCCAGCACCCATCAGGGTGTGATCTCTTGGCACGTCGTGAGCGTCGGCGATGCGTCGTTGGACGTCGTTGTCAGGATAGCCGTACCGCATCGAGTACTTGAAGGCATAAGTCATCGCCTCAAGCGCCTTTTCGGACGGTCCGAACGGGTTCTCATTCGACGAGAGGTGTGCTAAGGCATCGTACTCGTCGACCCGGGATTGAAGCGTTCGATGCATTGGCGCTCCACCGGGTAGGTAGCGGATCCCACGATCTGCTGCCCTGCGAACGCGTGCTTCGGCCACTTGGGGTGTGATACCCACTGTACCTAGTGCAGCAGCGGCGGTGACTCCACCTATAAAGTGCCTGCGTGATACATGACTACTCATTATGCTTACCCTCCTGACTGTCTCAGGCCCGACGGCTCGGGTCCCGACTTCTCAGAATCCGGCGTCGGCGCCGGTTACGCAACCAGGGGCACGTGACTCGTCCTCAGTAGATCGAGCTGAGAAGCCCTTCTTTTTGATGCCAATCTTTGGCTGATCTTGTTGGGCTTAGACTCAAGCTAGCACCAAAAAGCACCCGCTTTTTTCTTCGTTACCAGAGAATAGCTTGATAACCGTCTTGTTGGAGGACGGTCATGGCGGTCATTGCACTTAGAGCGAGCTGAACACCGGGTAGTAACTGGTGTGCGGAGATGTCTCGGGATCCTGCTGTCTGCCCGCAAAGAATGATTTGCCCTCCCCCAGCTATGATTTCTGCGATCAGCTCCTTGTTCGGATTGTCGACACCGTGTCTGGTTCGGTAATGCTCGTCCGTGAGTAATTCGAGTGAAGCAGCACCATGCACCACTCCCGCTACTCGAACATTCTCACGCGGCACCCCCGCGCGGGCGTGCATGTTAAGATACCTCGCCATGGTGTTAAGGCTCCGGTTCTGCTGGTCGGGATTCCCTGCTGGAGCTCTGAGTTCGAAGATCGCTTTATACTGGCGATCCATCGGAGTTTCAAATGTTGGATTTGCAACTGGAAACGTAGGTCCACCAGCGTTCACTATTGGACCTGTGGAGGACTGGCCATATGCGGAACCAGTTATGGCTGCGATTAATAAAAATGTGATTGAGCTGGTGCGCATGTGACTATCCGTGGTGACCGTGATGATTGTCTTTAGAGTGGTCGTGATCGTGTCTTCCTTGATGAAAGACAACGTGGATAAGTGATCCACTGACGAATGCCTGGTAGAGAGCAGGGCCATCCCCTTCTAGGCCGCTGAGGAATTCTGATCCGAGGCTGTATCCTGCGAGTGTCGCGAGTACCAGCAATCCTATTCCTGCCGCTGCCTTTTTCGTACCGAAGCGCGGGAAGATTAGCCACCAAATGACCAAACTCATTGGGATTCGATGTAGGATAATCGCGGCTACTAAGGGGGGATCTGGAGAGGTCGGGGTGAGTGCGGCGCCCTCTAGAAGAGCGTGTAATACCAGTCCCGAGAGCCCGGCCGCTATAGCGAGGTTATCAGTTTCGTCCGCTATACTCTGAAAGGCCCGCTCCACTAAAATGGGCAGAACCAACCCACCTGTAACAGCTAGGATCAGGAGGACGTTTTGTTCTTCCCACGCGTGCGGCAGAACCTGCCAGGCGACGAGCATTGGCACGGCTAAGTACACGAATTTGTCGAACGTCTCCACAGCCGATGGCCGATCGTGCAGCACGCGATACAGAACCGGGGCAAGGAGCGGCGCAAAAGCAACCGCGATGAGATATCCCATTAGTCCGTTGTCAGCGCACTCCGACTAACCCGCGGATCGACTCGATCAAGAGTTCCGAGTCCCAGCCGATCCCATGTCGAAAGACGATTTCTGTAGCGTGTAAATTACGGACGGTTTCCAGGTCTGCGTCGATCATCACAAGGTCCGCAATCTTTCCCGCTTCGATGGACCCGACCTCATCGTCGATTCCAAGCACCTTGGCACCATTGAGGCTCATGATTTGCACGACTTTCTCGGGAGAGAAACCAGCCTCCAAGAGGAGCTCGTAGTTGCGCTGGTCACCGTAGCCCGGAGGGGCAGCGCCGTAACCGGTAGGATCAACACCGGCTGCTAGTAAACCACCAGCGTCGACAAACGCCCGCTCATATTCCATGGCTTTGGCGAACACATCTGGGTCGATCGCACCCTGACCGGCGCGACGGGCGACCGCGATTTCTCGGACTTCCTCGGCAATTTCCGGTGCGAGTACGTCGTAAATCCGTTCCTCAATTGGTGGACGCCCGGCGACTGAAATCTCGTATACCACGAGGGTCGATGTCATGGCGACGTCGTTGTCGATCATATCTTTAAAGGTAGCCTGGACCTCAGGCCCATTCACATCGAGGTTCGCATAATCGCTCCGAAACCCTGCTGGGCATTCATCTGGCTGTTTGTTGGGGTCGTATTCGGAATTCGCGAAAAGGCCGTGCTCTAGATTGTCGATTCCTAGCGCAACAGCTTCCCGATATCCGACCGAACAAAGGTGTGCCGTGACTTTAACGCCATGTGCGTGGGCTTCCTCGATCGCGGCTCCTAGCTCGGCCCTCGATATCCAAGTGTAAGCCTTGAACCACGACACCCCCTCCTCCGCCCAGTATCGGACCACTCGACGGGCTTGTTCTGGTCCCTCTAGCCGGGTCATTGTCTGCGGGCCCTGCTCTCCGGTTAGGTAAGGTCCCGTCGCGAACATTGTTGGCCCGATCACCCGGCCTGCTTCGATTTCGCGCTGTAGGTTCAACTCAGCGTAGGGCTGCTGTGCACCGGTAGTGCGGATGGTTGTCACGCCGGATGCGAGGTACAACCGGGAACCGGAGAAAGACAGCTGGGCCGCTCTCCCGTTGCCGCCAGTGTAATAAGAGTGGTTATGCAATCCGACTAGGCCGGGAATGACTGTTTTGCCTGACGCGTCAATGATGTTCGCGGTAGCAGGAATGCGAATGGACCCGGAGGCTCCCACGGCGGTGATCCGGTCTCCCTCGATCAGGATTGTCTGATCTGTCATTGAGGGCGAACCCGTGCCGTCGATCACTGTGGCATGTGTCAGGGCAATTGTTCCCTGAGGTATAGCCACGAACTGACTGGACTCCTGTGCGATGATCGGAGCGAAGCTAGCGAGTAACGTGAGTATCAGTGCTGGAGCGGAGCGAGACAGAATCAATTTCATTCGAGTGTTCCTTCGACGTCAAAGACGAATTTCATGCCGGATTCGAGGTGCTCGGCTATGTGACAGTGCACCATCCAGCTACCAGGGTTTGTGAGTTCGAGGAGGATGTCGGTCGTCGAGCCTGCCGGCAACAGCACGGTGTCTTTCCATACCATGTTCTCGTTGCGAACGCCGTTCTGTTCAAGCACTAGAAACCGCTGGCCGTGGATATGGAGCGGGTGCTGCATAGCATGGAATGCGGACCGGTCGTTCTTGACTCTGACCCTAACGACATCCCCGACCTGAAAGCGCCAGTCAATGTCGTTGTTCTCCGCTCCAGTGGCAGAGTCGCGGAGGATCCAAGAAACTTCGTTTCCGCTTGTTGCCCAGTTCATAACGGGCATCGTGCCGGTCCATTCAACCGGGTTGAAGTATACCCAGTCTAAATTCATAGACTGTTCGACTACCATAGGAAGATCGTCGACCTTTAGGCTCATAACGAGCTCTAGATCGGGAGGCGCATCGAATAGGTGGCGATACTTGTCTATGTCGGTAACCACATCCTCATGGGTGCGGAGCATTTCGAATGCGTGCGCGCCGCTCACGGATTCGTTGGTTGAGAGGGGTGTGGCCCCCGAAACGGTCACACGACCCAAGATGGTCTCTTCTTCTAGAAAGAGTCCTTGTCGATGATTAATCCCCTGAACGCGGTTTGCGAGGGACCAAGTCCCGCCTTCAGGGAACAGGACTTCGACCGTGTATCGCTCAGCCGGAGCGAGAACGATGCTCTCTGCAAGGGATTCGCGCTCGAAGCGACTCACGTCGGAACCCACAACCTTGATCGGGAGAGGGGTTCCGGTGTCGGTGTCCGTGGGACGGAAGGATAGGTTGAAGGTTCGCGTGTTTGACGCGTTGGTGAAGTGGAACCGCACCACGTCACCGGCAGTGACCTCTAGTCCGTACTCTGGTTCTCCGTTTGTGAGGAAGACGTTTCCAAAGCGACCCATGAGCATGTAATTAGCTGACTCGTCACCGAAAGGCACAAACCCTTCTGGCCCCAGAAGCAGGTCATCGAGCATTACGACTTCTTCGTGTGCTACAGTGTTGTAGTACCCACTTTCTGCTGATTCCACCACCATATTGCCGGCAAGCCCGAGCTCCTGCTGGACATCTTCACGGTGGTGTGGGTGATACCAGTAGATACCTGGATCGGGAAAGTAGAGCTGATACTGGAAAGTCTCTCCTGGCAGGACGGGATCCTGCGTAACCCCTGGAACCCCGTCATATCGGTTGTCCAACCGAAGCCCGTGCCAGTGGATGGCGGTTGGCATTGGGGTTTCGTTTCTAAAATTTACAAAGATCCGAGTGGCCTCCGTAACTTCGAGAAGTGGCCCAGGGATTTGTTGGTTGAATGCCAGCATGGCCAACTCTCGGTTGCCAACCGTCTTTCTCACAAAGCCTGCTTCGAGGTCGAGCGTCCCCCCGTGCGGAAGCCGGATCACCTCACTAGGGATTGCCTCTGGGAGTGCTGATGCGTCAGTCTTGAGGGCCATCGGAGAGACGGAAGGGCGAACCGACATTACGCCAGGGAGCATCGGAATACCTGCGTAAGTCGGAGGCAAGACCCATGAGTTACCGGGGTTGACCATCTGCTCGTCCATGTTCGGGGAGAGTGGTCCGGTGTGCTTCACCCCTTCTTCGGCTGAGGGAGCTAGGGCCATTAGGTCATGAGCTCCCATGCGACTTGACGGCGATCTACCCCTCAAGATGAGTGGTCCGCTGCGCTCCGTCACGTCACCGCTTTCTTCTGCGGTGATCCACACGAGGTACTTGTTAAACGCGACTTCACCCAACTGGTTGAGCCCGTTGGTGACTTCCCCGAGCCTGACCACAGGATCTAGCGCGAGCGGTGTCGCCCATGCGACGAATGCGGTATAGGGCCCTAATGCCAACGGATTTGGAAGGCCTCTGATCCACGCCGTGAGGGCGTGGCGATGCCGCCCATCAGCTGTGACGGTTACCCCGTAGGGAGACCACGGTCGGCGCAGCTCGATAACTCCGGTGGCTTCGGCCCCGCGGTTCGTTGAGAAGAGGTCAATACAGTTTAGGTCCGACGCTGGTCGGTCCGACGATGCTGCCCCTGCGACAGCTGATTGTGGTGCAGCCGCGAAGGGGGAGATGCCGGTGGCGGAAGGTCTGTCAGCACAAACTTCTGAAACGCCAGGGACCTGAGCTAGGGTGTCTTGGGGCAGCCCCGCGACGAGAGCCGTTATCATGGCGCTGACGAAGCTGGTTCGCCGGCGTGTAAAATTATTGTGGCATGCAGTTTTGAGAAGCATGACGTCATGTTCGCCGAGACGTCGCTCGGGGGCAACGGCTTAGTTGGCCCACTTCTTCTGCCGATTGACTGAGATCGCTGGCGGGCGGTAAATTAGGTGAGCCTAATTTACCGCGTTCTGGTCCGAAGATGTTCGATCCTGCCCTTGCTCTAGTGCTATTCGCTGTTTTCACCGGTTTGGCCGTGCTTGTAATGTGGCCGAAATGGGGAGTCTATGCGCGCTTGAGCCGGATGGCGGACATGAGCGAGAGGGTGCTGCTTGAGGATGCAGTCAAGCATGTCTACACGTGCGAGAGCTTGGGTCGGGACTGCTCCCTCGAAAGTCTTGCGGGGCAGCTTGAATTATCGACAGAAAAGGCCGCAGGACTGCTAGGGACCCTAGCCACTTTCAAGCTCGTGGCGAACACGCCTACCGGACCACGGCTCACCGATACCGGGCGAGAGTCCGCGTTGCGTTTGGTGCGTACTCACAGGCTCTGGGAGCGTTATTTAGCTGACCGCACGGGGATTCCCGCAAGCGAATGGCACGAGGAAGCTGAGCGAAAAGAACACACGCTGTCTGAGGTCGAGGTGGACAAGCTGGCTGCGCGGCTTGGTCATCCAGCTTGGGATCCGCATGGCGATCCAATTCCCACGGCAGGCGGAGAGTTACCATCTCTTGATCGGAGCACTCTTTCCGAGGCGCAGGCAGATGACACTTTCGAGATAGTGCACCTAGAAGACGAGCCGCGAATAATCTACGACGCACTTCTTGCAGATGGATTAGATCTAGGGTCGAGAATCAGTGTGACTAATAATGACGACACCGGGGTCGTCATTCGTTCGCGGGGACGGGAGTGGCACCTTAACCATGTCGTAGCTGGCAATGTGACGGTTCGTCTGCTACCGGAAACGGAGAGTGCTGACGAGCCAGTTAGCACTCTGCTCCATGTGGGTCCTGGTGGGTCTGCAAGGGTCGCCGGTATTTCACCGGCGTGCCAGGGTTCACAACGCCGTCGCCTTCTGGATCTCGGTGTTGTTCCGGGTACAACTGTCGACGTGGTTTTTGAGAGCGCGGCGGGTGATCCAGTAGCGTATAACATCCGGGGGGCTTTGATTGCCCTCCGTCGTGAACAGGCAGACTGGATTCAGGTCGAGTTTGACCGTGACGCTGCGACCGAAGAGGTGTTGTAATGACTGCGTT
>DLTN01000111.1:0-476 GCA_002500925.1 Gemmatimonadales bacterium UBA7835
TCGATCGTGTCTCCTTCTCGTCGTAATGGTTTGAGCGCACTGCGGCCGACATTCGGTAGGGTGAGCCGCTACGGTGGCATGGTACTATCGTGGAGCATGGATAAGGCTGGTCCGATGTGCCGGACCATCGAAGACTGCGCGCTAGTCTTCAATGAAATCCGCGGGGCCAGCGAAAAAGACCCTGCTTCCATCACGGCGCCTTTCCATTTCGATCCCAACGCGGATATCTCTGAGTACACCATCGGGTACGATGACGAGGCGCCTGAGGAGTTCCTCGATCAGCTTCGCGACATGGGCGTGGGGCTTGCAGAGATGCCGGAAATCCCTCGAGGAAGCTCCAGCTCACTGGGAGTCGATTCGTCAGCGGCATTCGACTTTCATGTATCACCAGACGGTGAGGAGCCAGAGCCTATTCCAGAGGGCTTGGAACCCCGAGAAGCGAGAAGAAGGGGCCGTTTTCGGAGGGGACGAGATGT
>DLTN01000111.1:854-1170 GCA_002500925.1 Gemmatimonadales bacterium UBA7835
ATGCAAGAAGTGATGGATGGCTTCGATATGTTTGTGTCAGGAGGCGGTCACGTTGGTCTGACAAATCAGACAGGTCATCCGGCTGCGATCGTGCAGTATGGCTTTGGTGTTCGGAACCCCGATTCAGATAGCCCGACAACGATGCCGCTCACCACGACGTTGCTCGGGGATCTCTTCGCAGATGACAAGATCCTCAACGTTGCGCATGCTTTCCAGAGAAAAACCGACTGGCATTCACGGCGGCCTAAGCTCGATTGAGTAGATCCGTTACCCTCACCGCGCATGATGTCTCGTTAATGCTTCAGTCTTCGCGGCT
>DLTN01000111.1:1492-4277 GCA_002500925.1 Gemmatimonadales bacterium UBA7835
CGTGGATTGGACAGTTCTACCTACGACACAGCAAGATATGACTCGCACTTGTAGTATCACGGCATCGAGCAACCCACCATTCCAACAAGTGGTGTGCCTCGCTAGAATCGCCCTACCTGCCAAGAGGCTGACACACTGGTTCATCAAAGCGGGTCGGATAGCTTTTGATAAGGTGGGTCTTTGGGTAGTGGCTGCGGCAGTCAGTGTAGCTGTAAACCTCTTCGCCCCCTTCCTGTCAAACGGATCTATATACGGACAGGATGTGAACGTCACTGAAATGACGGTTGCTGATATCCAGCTAGGGTATGAATCGGGGTCGTTCACGGCGGTAGAAGTCACTGAGGCGTTCCTGGCTCGGATCAGAGAATTCGAGCCTTATTACAATGCGTTTATATCGATGAATCCGGATGCGTTGGCCACGGCTGCTGAACTTGATGACATATACGCGATTCAGGGACCGGTTGGATTGCTGCACGGAGTGCCTGTCGTCATCAAGGACAACATCGATTTTGGGGGGCTCGTGACCACCGCGGGATGGGAGGGTTTCAGTAGCGAGACCGGTGGGGTCGATATGGTTCCGGATGATGACGCTGCTGTGGTGATGAGGCTGAGGAATGCGGGTGCTATCATACTCGGAAAGACGAATCTTCCTGACTTTGCCGGACACGGTACGAGGACGACGAGTTCGGTCGCTGGTCGCACGATTAATCCATACAACGTAGACAAGGTGCCAGGGGGTTCGAGCGGGGGAACTGCTACAGCTGTCAACGCCAGTTTCGCGGTTCTTGGACTTGGGACCGAAACTGGCGGTTCAATTCAAAATCCTTCGTCTGCGCAAGCGCTCGTGGGGGTTAAACCCACTTATGGACTCGTACCCAATGAGGGTGTAGTTCCGCTTTCCGGCACATACGTCGACGTAGTCGGCCCCATGGCCAGGTCCGTGCGTGACGCAGCGCTGACGCTGGACGTCATCGCGGGCCCGACGACTGAAGATCTCGCAACGTTCTCATCGGTCGGCCGGATTCCGGATGGAGGGTATCAGTCCGTACTTGATGAGAGTTCGTTAAACGGCGCTCGGTTTGGTCTTGTCGGGACCGGTTGGCGGGACGATTACCTACCTCTCGATCCAGTGACCGAGGAGCATTATCAAAACGCTGTTGAGGCGCTGAAGGGACTGGGGGCCGAAGTCGTGGAGGACCCCTTCCAAGGGTCTGGTTTCGTTGATCTCTATGACGAGCGTCCCTCCGTTCCAACTCAGGGTGCGCACGACATGCTGGTCTACATGCGGGGCCTCGGGGTGAATGCACCGTTCAACTCGATCCAAGGCTGGGAAGAGTTAAGCGGTCGCGAATACACAAGGGGTCGCCGAGGTGGCCGGGAGGCACCGGCGCCTGCTCGTCCCAGCGCAACTGAGGCGGGAGATGCTTATCAGGCGTGGCGCTACGAGATCCGAACTCTGTTCCGCGATGTTTTAGAAGAGCATGAGTTAGATGGGCTTTTCTTTCCTCAGTCCGGGGTGCCCAGTCGGCCAGTGGTCGAGGACCCTGAGCGACCGGACTACAATCCAAATAATTGGGCCGAAATCCCGAGCAACATCATTAATGATATTGGAGTGCCGACGGTCACTGTGCCGTACTCATTTTTTGATGATGGTACGCCATTCGTGCTGGCTTTAATTGGTGACATGTGGTCGGAGTCTGATCTGCTATCGTGGGCCTACGCGATAGAGCAGGCTACCAGGGCGAGGAAAGCTCCGATCTTGAAGACAGCCCCAAGGCGTTGAGCTAACTTTGTAGGCTATCCCTAAAGCCATTCAACAGTCGGGACGGGTTTGGTGTCCACGATTGGGTTGGTTCAATCATCACTACCTCGCTCGAATGTTAAAAGAGTCACGACCTTCTGGGGCACTGCGCGGTGCGCTCATCTTGCTTGGGCTCCTGATCGTCGTTTTTCAGTTTCCGACTGATGCGTCTGCGCAGACGCGACCGAGGATCTTTTTTGACTGTGATGGTCGAGATTGCAACTCGCAGCATTACCGGACCGAGATCGATTGGGTCGACTGGGTAAATGATCGTGAGGTCGCGGATGTACACCTGATAGTGAGCAGCCTCAGCATGGGCGCCGGTGGACGTGAGTACCAGCTTGATTTCATTGGCAGGGAAGCCCAAGAAGCTTACGCGGATGAGATGAGGTACCAGTCGTTCTCAACGGATACAGATATTGAGCGACTGGACGGCCTGACAGAAGCAATATCGGTTGGTCTACTGAGATTCTCGACCGCGGCAGGCTTCCGTGGTCTAGTCACCATATCAGGAGCCTCTGAGGATGGGTTAATGATTCCCGACCGGGTTGTAGGCGCGGATGAAGTCGAAGACCCTTGGGACCTATGGGTTTTCCGGATCAACGCGAACTACAACGTCGACGGTGAGTCGAGGCGCAGGTCTGAGAACCTATACAGCAGCGTCATCGCATCTCGGATATCACCGACCTGGAAGCTTTACTTCAGCACGAATGTCAATTCACGAGATCGTGAGTTTGAGCTTGAAGCCGGAACTTTTACTGACACTCGGACAGACTGGGGCGTCAGGCCTTGGGTTGTGTATACACTGGCTGAGCATTGGTCGGTGGGAGTGCGTGGAGAGGTTGCTCGTCAACCGCGTTACAATCAGGAATTCCGCTGGGAGGTAACGCCAGGTATCGAGTACAGCCTCTTCCCCTATGAGGATGCCACACGGAAGGCTCTGACTCTATCGTATCGAATTGGTCCGGCCCATCGGCGGTACAT
>DLTN01000111.1:4641-6703 GCA_002500925.1 Gemmatimonadales bacterium UBA7835
GAAATCGATTTGTCAGCGCGACAGCCCTGGGGTGAGACGGGTGCGTCGATCAGCGCATCTAGCTTCATGTTTCTTCCGGATATCGAAGCGTTCCAAGACGGTCTTTACAGCGTGAATCTTCGGGGCGACATAGACTTCAGGATTGTTCGAGGCTTCTCGGTCCGACTTGATGGCAACATAGGATGGGTCCAAGACCAGATCTATCTTTCCGCTCAAGGTGCGACTGATGAAGAGGCTTTACTTGAGCTTCAGCAGCTCGAAACAGACTTCCGATATGGGGTCAGCCTCGGTTTCAGCTTCCAGTTTGGCTCAATCTTCAACAACGTAGTTAACAACCGCTTCCGGAATGTTGAGGGGTTTAGCGGAAGACCATGGTGACGTTGGAAGTGCTGAGAGTGAGACCCGCTGTCTAAGTAGGCGCGTCGATCCTTTAAGTCAGCAGACCACTCTCTCCATGTATTTGGGGAACTACGAGTCTTTAGGAAAGCGCGTCCGGGAGCGACCTGATGAGGGCGATCGTTCCCCATGCCAGAGCGCCGGCGACCGACAGATCGATTATCCCCCGCCATGGTTCCGCGAAAGCTCGCACGATCAAGATGGCTGCGACTATGGCAAAAACCCCTAGCCATGTGCGGATCAGTTTTGGAGGCGAGGCGCCTATCAAACCCATAGCGTAGAGCGGTGCTCCGATACGAAGGGCGGCCCCACTCTTGCGACGAAGTTCTCGCGCACGCTTAACCACATGGGGAACCCACCTTCGTTCCAACGCCATGACGCCCTCTCCGTATAAGAAGACCGCACTTGTAAGCGCGAGAACAACCCACTCGATAGGAGACAATCCGTTGGTTACGGTTTCCCACCCACGGGCACTGAGTCGGACAACAGCGATCACTAACGTAGATCCAACTCCAGCTAGCGCCCAAGCTGTAATGACTCTGTCAATCCGGCTCGTTTCAGAAGAGCGTGGGGTGACATTAGATCGACTCATAGCCTTCACAACTGTCCGTCGGGGCCCTGGGTGCTCACTCCCAAGACCGAGGTAGCAACTGACTTTGCCTCAGCGAATCGGCCAGGTAGTCCTGCACGAGCATGCCAGCTTCCCGCGACGTACAGCCCCGTGGGCAACTTCAAGTCTTTCAGGGCACGCCAAGATAAGTCCCACGCGGGCATCTGTGTTCGCCAAACTGAGATTGCCTCTGCGGGAGCACCAGTAGTTTCTTCGAATTCCTTGGCCGCGGTGTTCGCTAGCAATGCGTCGTCTGCGTCTACAATAGCTGGGTTCAGGGCACCCCCGAGAAACGTTGAGAAAAGCCGAGGGCGGTTGAATAGACAATGCTGAAAAGTGACACCTCGCAAAGCCCTATGGGATTCTGAGAATGCAACCTGAAAACCCATGGCATCGGCATCGAGGTCTGCCGTCACGTGAACAATTGCGATTGGGTTATGGTTCAGTGCTTTTATAGTTGCGGCAGCTTTGGGTACTTGGTGCTCTAGGAGCTTAGCGGCAGCTGGAGCTGGAGTAGCCATCACGATCTGCTCAGCTTTGATGCGCTCTCCGGTGTCACCGACTTTCACGTCCCAACCACTTCCGCCTGCTGAGATCATCTCCACTGGTGCAGTGAGCCGAACCCGGTCACCTAGCGTTTTGGCCATTGCTTGAGGGAGACGTTCCATGCCGTCCTGAAAGGAAAATGCCGGCGCAGCCGACACGCGTCCTCGCTTAATCATTGGTGCTAGCAGACTTCGGCGCACGCCTGCCCGGCTTAGAACTGGCGCTAAGGCGACCTCGACATCCATATCGGCTGGATTAGAACCGTAGAGACCTCCAAAGAAAGGTCCAACGAGGGTATCGTAGGCCTCGGAACCAACTTTTCTACGGAAGTAGGCATCGACTCGCTCGTTATCGCGAGGCCCAGCGGTAATTGGTTCCAGGAGTACCCGCGTGGCTCCCCGAAGAGACAGCGCGTTTGTCGTGAACATCTCGGGGATTGATAATGGGACACGACGGAGGCCACCGTCATGATAGATCAACAACCCAAGATCGGCTTCTGCCACGAGCAGT
>DLTN01000092.1:0-14106 GCA_002500925.1 Gemmatimonadales bacterium UBA7835
CGATGAACCGGGGTATTCACTCGCGAGAGGGAGGAACTCTCCCGACCTGTCGGAGGCCGATTCGGGTATGCTCCACTATGCGCGGCTCCTGACTCGAAGTCCGGCCTCAATCGAGTGTGGTGACATTGATCGACTTCGTGAATTGGGGTTTGAGGATCGGGCAATTCTAGATATCTGCCAGGTAGTGTCTTACTACAACTATGTGAATCGGCTCGCAGATGGCCTGGGAGTAGAGTTGGAGGACTCGTGGGGGAACGAGGATATGGTGATGACGCGTGCAGAATTCGAGGCGGCTAGAGGGTGAGTCAAGTGGTAGTCGTAGACGGGAACTCGCTAACGCTCGAGCAAGTAGAGTCCGTAGCAATTGATCTTGCGCTCGACATTGAGTTGTGCGGGAGAGCCGAGAAACGCGTGATTAGATCCCGGGACCTTATTGAATCCAAAGTTCGGTCGGGAGAACGTGTTTACGGAGTCACCACTGGCTTTGGCCGATTGGCGGATGTGGAAATCGCTTCAGAGGAAATGACTGACCTGCAACACAACCTCGTCAGATCACATGCCTCGGGAATGGGAAACCCATTTCCTCGTGAGGTTGTGAGAGCCATCATGCTATTGCGGGCCAATGCATTAGCCCGTGGTGTCTCGGGATGCCGAGTGGGTTTGATACGTGCTCTTATCGGCCTTTTGAATGCTGGGATTCATCCCCGTGTTCCCGAATTCGGGTCGGTTGGGGCGAGCGGGGATTTGGCACCGCTTGCCCACGTGGCGTTGGGGATGATCGGTGAGGGTGACGCCGAGTGTGAAGGAGCGATTGGCCCCGTAGAGCGCTTTCTTGGGGGGGCCGGCCTTGAGGCGATGACGCTGGCAACCAAAGAAGGACTCGCGTTAATAAATGGAACTCAAGCCACGACAGGGCTCGGGATCCTTGCGCTTTTGCGCGCAGAGCGTGCTCTAGCAGCAGCAGAGTTAGCGTCGGCGATGTCTTTGGAGGCTCTCTTGGGCACCCCTTCCGCCTACCATGAGGAGATCCACCTAGCCCGGCCTCACCAAGGACAGATTCATTCGGCGCAGTTACAGCGGAAATTACTAGCGAAATCCGAGATAAGGGAATCCCACCGGCATGATGATCCTCGCGTTCAGGACGCATACTCTCTGCGCTGTGTGCCACAGGTCCATGGCGCGGCTCGACACGCTTTAGGATACGTTCGCGGCATTTTAGAAACTGAAGCAAATAGTGCTACCGACAATCCTCTCGTTTTTCCAGCTGAAGAATTGATCCTCAGCGGTGGAAATTTCCACGCCCAGATTGTGTCCCAGGCACTCGACCTTCTAGCCATCGCGCTTGCCGATCTTGCGGCCTTCTCAGAGCGCCGCGTCGAACGGTTGCTCAATCCTGATTTGTCCGCCGGCCTTCCAGCATTCTTGGCTCGGCGGCCGGGTGTGGAGAGTGGTTTCATGATCGCTCAGGTGACTGCGGTCGACCTTTTGGCCGAACTGCGATTGCTCGCGGGTCCGGCTTCGATCGACTCAGTGACCACCAGTGCAAATCAAGAGGATCACGTTTCTATGGGATTAGCTGCCGCCAGGAAAGCTTATAGATCGGTGCGATGTTTAGAACGTGTCCTCGCAATTGAATTGATGTGCGGGGCGGAAGGGATTGAGCATCGTCGGCCGCTCAAGGCAGGATTGGGTGTCGAAGAGACATGGAGGGTTGTGCGTTCCTATGTTTCGCGCCTTGAGGGTGACCGGATGCTTGGACCGGATCTAGAGGCATTAACGGACGCGGTAGCATCGGGCGCACTGTCTGAGGTGGCGGCTCGTTATGACGTCCGGGAGGAACTGAGCTCAGGGCAAGACTTATGACGACGAAGACGATCGGCGATCTTCCGGGTGCCCGAGAGGTACGGGCGCCGCGGGGCACCGAGATTTCATGCAAGGGGTGGACTCAAGAAGCGGCACTTCGGATGCTCATGAACAACTTGGATCCTGAGGTCGCAGAACATCCAGGTCGTCTTGTGGTGTACGGCGGCACGGGGCGTGCGGCCCGAAATTGGCCATCGTTCGACGCAATAGTAGACTGTCTTCGTCATCTCGGTGATGACGAGACTCTCCTCGTTCAGTCCGGAAAGCCTGTCGGGGTGTTCCCGACCCATGAGCGGGCCCCTCGGGTTCTCATTGCGAACTCCAACCTAGTGGGGCGATGGGCGACATGGGAACATTTTCGTGAACTAGAGAAGCGAGGCCTGATGATGTATGGCCAGATGACTGCTGGCTCATGGATCTACATAGGCACTCAAGGGATCTTGCAAGGTACTTACGAAACGTTTGGGGCGATGGCGGCGAAGCATTTTGACGGCACACTCAAAGGAAAGTGGGTATTGACTGGTGGTATGGGGGGTATGGGTGGAGCGCAGCCACTCGCTGCGACAATGAATGAGGGGTCGATGCTGTGTGTCGAAATTGACGAAACACGCATCCAACGTCGCTTGGATACCGGTTACTGCGATCGAATGACACATGATCTAGACGAGGCGCTGAGGATGATTGAGGATGCATCTGAGAGTGAGAGTGCCGTCTCGATCGGGCTTGTCGGTAACTGTGCTGAAATCCTCCCCGAGCTTGTGGAACGCAATATAGTCCCAGATATCGTAACCGATCAGACATCCGCTCATGATCCTTTGCATGGATACGTTCCTGCAGGATTGAGTCTCGTCGAGGCCCAAAATCTGAGGACGGATGATCCGGATGAATATGTTCGTCGGTCAATGGATTCTATGCGCACGCATTGCGAAGCGATCGTTGCGCTACAAGCCGCTGGAGCAATCGCGGTAGACTACGGTAACAACCTAAGGGGATATGCTGAGGACGCTGGATTCGCCGGTGCATTTTCATATCCTGGATTCGTTCCGGCCTACATACGCGACTTGTTTTGTGAGGGCAAGGGTCCGTTCCGTTGGGTGGCTCTATCTGGAGATCCTGCTGACATCCATAGGACAGACGAACTGGCTCTAGAAATGTTTCCGGAGGATGAGCACCTTTGCCGTTGGATCAGAATGGCGAATGAAAAGGTCGCCTTTCAAGGTTTGCCATCCCGTATTTGCTGGTTGGGTCAGGGGGCACGAGCACGATTTGGTCTCGCAATAAATGATCTCGTAGCGTCAGGTGAAATCAGTGCGCCCATAGTAATAGGCCGAGATCACCTAGATACGGGTTCAGTCGCTTCTCCAAACAGGGAGACGGAGGCGATGCGGGATGGGACTGATGCGGTTGCTGACTGGCCGATCTTGAACGCACTCCTTAATACGGCTTCCGGGGCTAGCTGGGTCTCGTTCCATCACGGGGGCGGAGTGGGGATAGGTAACTCTTTACATGCGGGGCAGGTGATAGTCGCGGATGGGACAGAAGGGATGGCGAAACGGATCGAACGGGTTTTGAATAACGATCCAGGTATAGGGGTAGCTCGTCATGTGGACGCAGGGTATGAGGTCGCCCGTGAGACGGCTAAGCGGGAGAAGTTGCAAATTCCGATGCCATAAGGCCGAGCAGGACTCGGGTGAGTCTCACTCCAGTTCGCGCTATATGTTCTTGGCCAGAACCTGGGCTACCGCGGCGTAACTGGCGTAAATATTGTCGGCCGCAACATGACGGCCATGCCGCACCACATGGTTGCCGCCGGTGAAGACATCGCTCACTGGAGTTTCGTCGCCTGAGAAGATCCAAGCATCTAACGCATCATCCTCAGAGAGGCCTAGAAGAGCAGGATGATTCGGATCGAGGATCACAATGTCAGCTCGTGCTCCTTTAACGAGACTACCGATTCGGCGCCCTGAGGCCTTCGCTCCTCCACTCCAAGCCGCATCGAGCAGAGCCCTGCCGGTAGATTTTTGCTGCGTACCCGCGGCTACGTTTCGAGTAAGTGTCTTGAGCCTTTGGCCGTACTCCAAAAGCCTTAACTCACTGGCAGGTCCGCGCCCGACGTGGGAGTCGGTCCCGATTGCCCAGATGCCTTTTCTGTTTTGATATTCAAGGAAAGGGAAGATCCCATCTCCAAGATTTGCTTCGGTGGTGGGGCAGAGGCCCACAGTAGCCCCTGATGCGGCAATCCTAGCGATCTCGTCTGCATCAATATGCGTAGCGTGAATTAGGCACCAGTGTTTATCAACCGGTGCGTGGTCCAAAAGCCAGGCAGCAGGTCGCGTTCCACACCAGGAAAGGGATCGGTTCACCTCTCTTAGTTGCTCCGCGACATGTATGTGGATGGGAATATTCGGATCCATCTTTCGTGCTGCGTCTATGGCGTTGGTTAAGCTGTTTCCAGGGACTGCCCGTAATGAATGAAGCGCTAGACCGATACGAACTGTGCTGCCGGATGCTTCTGCGCCAAGGATAGCGATATCACTGATTAGGGATTCGACATTGTTGAGAAAGCGTCGTTGCTCAGCCTCGGGCTTTACTCCTCCGAAATCGGATGCCTGATACAGAGCCGGCAAAATGGTCAGACCGATCCCTGTGGCATCACCTGCTTTTAGGATGCGGCGTGCCATCTCTACCGGATCTTCGTAGGGTGTACCGTCCTCGGCGTTTCGGAGATAGTGGAATTCGGCCACTGATGTGAAACCTCTTCTCAGGAGTTCGACGAAGAGTTGTGCCGCGATTGCCTCGATATCATGCGGTGTGAGTGAGCGCACGAAGGCATACATGCGAGTCCTCCACGACCAAAAAGAGTCGCCTGCGGGGGACCCCATTTCTGCAGAGCCAGCCATAGCCCGCTGGAAGGCATGTGAATGCACGTTGGGTACGCCCGGAACTGCTATCCCCGGTGTGCGTTGGGCACCGCGAGGTGTGCTTTGCGGTTGTACCGACGTGATCCAACCACCCGCATCAACCCCGATGCGAACATCGCGGGCCCATCCGGTTGGGAGCAGAACAGAATCAAAGAACAGGTCGATCATGGCTGAGGAGTGTAGATTGACAGGGAATCGAACGTCAAACTAGGAGGTCCCCTGAGCGCAGTGGACATGGCGGTGGTAAACGGACATGGGGCGACCATGGCGGGTGCGGGGGCGGACCCGTACGGAACTATTCGTGACGTCACGATCCTGATCCGAGAAGGCGTCATCGATTGGATCGGACCCGCTAATTTGATTCCGGTTGATGCCGTCTCCTCCGCGAGAGAAGTGGTCGACCTAGGCGGTGGCTGGGTTACGCCTGGGCTAGTGGACTGCCATACACATATCGTCTTTGGTGGCAATCGGGCTAGGGAATGGGAAAGAAGACTCGAGGGTGTTTCGTACCAACAGATAGCAAGGGAGGGTGGAGGGATTCTCTCATCTGTACTTGCTACGAGGAATGCAACGACTGATCAGCTCGAGACAGAAGCTCGGGTTCGTTTGAATCGAATGATCGATCACGGCGTCACGACTGTTGAGATCAAGTCAGGCTACGGTCTGGACCTTCAGAACGAGATGCGGATGCTCGAGGTAGCAAGGGGTCTTTCTGACTTGGGGGTCACGGTTTCGACTACCTTGCTGGCCGCACATGCCCTGCCGCCGAAATACGCCAAGAACCGAGGAGGTTACGTCGACCTGGTTTGTGAGGAGATGATTCCGTTCGCAGCCGGAGCTGGTTTGGCTGATTCAGTCGACGCTTTTTGTGAGGGGATCGCTTTCACTGTCAACGAGTGCGAGAGGGTTTTGTTGGCGGGGATTGAACACGGACTCTCAGCCCGGTTGCATGCCGACCAGCTTTCGGACCTTGGAGGAGCTGCTCTGGCAGCGAGGCTTGGGGCCCGGTCAGCCGACCATCTTGAGTATACCAGTGAGGCTGGGGCTGAAGCCATGGGCGAGGCCGGATGCGCAGCCGTTCTTCTTCCGGGAGCGTTCTATTTTCTTGGTGATGGGCAAAAGCCGCCCATCGATGCCCTTAGGAAGCATGATGTACCTCTGGTGGTAGCAACGGATGCGAACCCGGGCTCTTCACCCACAGTGCAGCCACTTGTGGCCCTAAATCAGGCTTGTGTGCTCTTTGGTCTCACGCCGGCGGAAGCGATAGCAGGCATGACTAGATTGGCTGCGGGTGTACTCGGTCTAGAAGACAGGGGAGTCCTTGAAGTCGGACGGCGCGCAGATTTGGCTTGTTGGAATATTGGCGAACCGGCCGAGCTCGCGTACTGGGTAGGCGGGCTCCCTGCACAGGCGGTGATCTCCGGGGGGCGGCGAATCCGTTAGGATGCGGTTGTTCACTTCAGACAGCCAAGACCGCCAGAGTGAAGTTCTCTACATTTCGTGAGGAGTGATCGGTTTATTTTCTCCTAGATCTTATCGGTCGGCTTCCGGCGGGCCGGGTTCGCCCTAGATGGTTAGAGCTTCTCAGGTCAGTCGGGGTCCTAGCCACTCCCGATCGCGCTGGCTCTGGGGATGATGAGGGATTCCAAGCGCGCTCTGGTTGGACCCGGGGAGATGACATAAGAGTTCTCGAAGAGCGGACATTGGGTGTCACGGAACCTCTGTCAGCCTGCGGATAGACACGCGGATGAGCGGAGCGGTTCCGCCTACCAGCGCTAGGTATTTGAATATGAGCCCTAATTCCTTGGAGGAGCCTCAGTGATGGAGCCGCTCTGGTGCGTGTACTGGCGTGATAGATACGCCGTTCGTTGGGCCTGGCTAAACGGTTTCTTTCCCTAGCAAAGCTCTGAGGTTGTGAGGTCCGTTGAGCGCTAGGGGCCGCAGTCACTGGGCGAGTGAGCCCTCTGGATCGGTGATAATTATTGCTCCTTTGTTGGGTTGTTACTGACAGGGATGTCCCTGTCCTGCGGCGATCTTGGCCTCTCACGCCGTTTGCCTGCCGACGAACTGTGGTGGTTGAAAGTGATGTACTGACTGAGTGATGATACGGGACTCGTCGTGCGCGGCGGGTCCCGCGGTCTGGAGTAGGCTTTACGCCCCGTCGATGACTCTCGCTGTAGCTTAGGCTATCCCTGCGGCGCTCGTCTACTGCCCGATGAGATTGAAGGGGATAGGTCCTGGGAGAGAGCCTGTAGAAACGCAGGCGTGATGAGAATCGTCGGCTTGAAAGCGAACGGATGGGATGCCTACGCAGGTGGTGATCCCAATAGCCGGCTCGATACAAAGGCCGATGACCATGATACCAGCCTAGTGGGGGAACGAGTCCATGACCAATAAGGGGTCTTGGATGCCAGTGATAGACGATGGTCGGCGTACTCCAGAATTGATGGCGCCTGGTGCATAGATGACCCCCTGAATATCCGGTTCGTAACGCGAAGGGGCTATAAGCAGATGGGGAAGGGAGCTTAGAGGCAGCGTGGCGCCACCAGCACCCTGACAAATCGGTCCGATTTGCTGGGCTAATACCTAGTTGGATGATGCCAAATGTGCGGCCGGTAAGGAGAGTGATAGAGGTTAATGACTGCGCGGAAGTGGTCTGTGGGTGAGAAAGGATTACCGCGGCTATGGTCAGCACATGAAGGGCTCGCTGATACATTGTCTTCATCTCCGGCTAGGGGTCGCCTATCACACCTTGCATATGCTGTGCCTCAGGGATGTGGGGGCATATAACTTCTTTATAGGTATGGAGATGCGATACTAGTCTCATGCAATACATTAATGTATTTGCTGTCACGATGTGGTGACATCGTTATCCCTAATGAGACAGTTCATCCCACTACGCTGGACATCGTCAATCGAGTGTCGTAGCGAACGGAAGATTGGGTTCGAGCCAATGATTCCGAGTCACGAGATGGCGCGGGCACACTCTTCTGGATGGCAGATTCAAAGAGTCTGAGTGCGCTATAAAAGTCATGGTGACTACCCCTAGGGAACCTCGGTGAAATCGTTTGGTCTTGATCCTGGCTTGATTTCTTCCAAGATTTCCCTCGTTCCAGCTGACGCGTAACAGTCGTCTGCACCGGCGCGGCCCCTTTGGCTCGCTGTGGGAACAGCCTGACGACAGCATAAGCTGATCACTGGGTTCACCTCGCTACGGCAGGCGGTGGGTGCTCGATGCCCATCGCCATCACCGTCAACTTGGGTAAAGACGTGCCCGAATCATCAGAAGCAGAACAGAGCCAGCAGCCAGGGGGGGGCAGTCCTCCCTCGGGCCAATCCTCCACAGAATCATCTGGTGGCGGAGCAGAGTCTCCCTCACAGGGTGGCGATCGCGAACACGGCAAGGGCCAGGGTAGCGGTGGAAATCGCAATCGTGGTCGTGGGCGTCGTCGTCGTCGTGGGCGTCGTCGTCGTGGAAGGGGCGGACAGCAAGGAGAGCGAAATGTGCCTAGCGAGGAGGAGCTCATGGCTGGGCTCCCGGACGATCCAGAAGAATTACTAGAATTGTCCAGGCCGCTAGGATTGTTAGAAGCGCTATCGAGCGGGTCAGGATTTGTTCGGCGGCGTGAGTCGGGATACGCGCCCAGCGACGATGATATATACGTGCCGTCCAGGATCATACAGAAGTTCGGACTTCGCAGCGGTGATGAGCTGATGGGCATAGTGGCAGAGGGCGCCCGTGCCGGAAAAAGCCCTCCACTAGCGTATTTGGCCAGAGTCAATGATCAGCCGCCGGAGGATGCTCAACGGCGTGCTGAGTTCAGTAAGCTGAGTGCGATGCACCCGGATCAGCAGCTTGTCCTTGAGTGCGGAAGGGAGTGGCGTGGCGAACCGGAATTGACCAATCGTGTCATTGACATCTTTTGTCCGATTGGGAAGGGGCAGCGCGCTATGATCGTAGCACCAGCTAAGGCCGGAAAGACAACGGTCATGCAGGCGATTGCGGAAGGGATCGTGAAAAACCATCAGGAGTGTCACCTAATGATTCTTCTGGTCGATGAGCGACCGGAAGAGGTTACGGAGATGGAGCAGTGCGGATTCGGAGAAGTCATAGCGTCAACATTTGATCGTCCGCCAGAGCGGCATGTTCAAGTGGCTGAGATGACTCTGGAACGAGCTCGTCGGCGGGTAGAACAAGGTGAAGATGTCGTCATCATCTTGGACTCTATTACACGCTTGGCCAGGGCTTATAATGCACTTAAGGGTGGTAGTGGACGAACAATGAGTGGTGGCCTCGATACGAATGCACTAGAAAAACCGAAACGTTTTCTTGGTAGTGCTCGCAAGATATCCCCGGCCCAGGGCGGCGGCTCTCTAACAATTATTGGTACCGCGCTTGTCGACACTGGCTCCAGAATGGATCAAGTGATTTTCGAGGAGTTCAAGGGTACGGGTAATAGCGAATTAGTTCTGTCGCGTGAATTGGCGGACAAGCGGATTTACCCCGCGATCGATCTGACAGCGTCGGCGACCCGAAAAGAAGAGCTGCTACTCGGGGACGACGAACTCAGGGTCTCGCACGCGATGCGGCGCCAGCTTCATGGTGTAGGGCCGTCGGAGGGTATGCTTGAGCTTCTTGGAGCTATGAGGAAGACAAGTTCGAACAGAGACCTTATTGATTGGGTTCGGAACCGGAGCTGAGCACCTCGATCAGCTGACTTAGGCTTTTTTGGAGTTCGCGGGTTTGCGCCCTCTCCATTGTTAAGGCCCAGAAACCCATCAGAGGGCTTTGTCCCAAGTCTCCTGACTCGGTCCACTGTAGCACGGTTGAGGTGCCTGTGACGTCAAGGATCAGGGTTCCCGTCGTTGTCATCAAAGTGTTGGCGGCCCCATCTACAACTACGTCATATAGGATCTCATCCTCTGAGGCCTTCCGGATCGTAAAGGAGCCTGCACCTAGCTCTGCATCAGTCCAAGATATTGATGCGCCGCTACCCCGCTCGGGGCCGGAGCGCACCAGGCCTGAGTCTGGCCAAGCGGTCCACAGACGCCACCCTTCGGGTGAGTCGAGGTATCTTATGAGCTCCGGCGGAAGAACATCTGCGGTGACTTCTGCGGAAGCAGTCCACTCTGTGGGTAGAAAGAAACCTACGGCAAGAACAAGCATGAGTAGAATGCTCCCTCCGCCAAGAATTATTGTTCCGGGACCAAAAAGGCTGCGACTCATATTCTCATAAGCGGGGAAGTGTTCAATCTCGAGCGTGTCCTTGGAGTGTACCGCGAGGCAGGCTTAGTACGCTCTCGTGATGACAGAGGTCGCACGGCAGCGGATGCGGTGAGCGAAGCCTCATTTTGCTAAGTGATAAAGTGTGTTCGCATTTGGGGCATTGGCCTGTCGCAGACATCAGCGTGAACCGCTCAATGTATCGTCGGTGTGCTAGAAAGGTGCCCACACCGAGGCCGCCGAGAAGCCAGACCGCGTGCGGAGGAAATATTACGAGCGGAGCCGTGAGCGAGACAGTTACCAAAAAGGTCGCTAGCGCATTAGTCACTCGCCACCGACGGCTACGTGGTAGGATGGTCACCACGATTGGAGTTGGAGTAAATCCGAAAAGGGTGACCTCGGCATCCACCTCAAGCTGAGTTTGGGTGGTCCTCATGCGACGATATCGCGCGCTAACTCAGCCTCGCGCAGCAAAAGCGCTTAGTCGCTCACCTGCCTCGCGTAGAGTCTCGATCTGTTTACAGAAAACAAAACGAGCAAGTGAATGTCCTCGGGCGGGATCAGAAAAGAAGCTCCCTCCAGGTACCGGAGCAACGCCACCTTCCACTGTCAGACGCCGGCCAAATGTCATTGAGTCTTCGTCGCTGAGATCGCTGAAGTCGGCGAGGATGTAGTAGGCTCCTTGGGGTTGTTGGCACTTGAATCCAGCTTCCTGGAGCGCCTTCACGAGAACCTCCCCTCGAGCCTTATAACCACTCACCATCTCAGTGTAGTAATCCGAACCGAGCTCGTTGAGTCCGACCGCACATGCTTCTTGAAGTGGAGCCGGTGCTCCTACCGTTAGGAAATCGTGCACCTTTCGAATCGCTACGCTCAGGTGTTGTGGTGCGATGATTGTCCCAATGCGCCATCCCGTCACGCTAAATGTTTTCGACAGACCTGAAATAGTAATGGTGCGTTCGCGCATTCCCTCAAACGTTGCGAGAGGGGTGTGTTCGCCCTCGTAGTAGATGTGTTCGTAAATCTCATCTGTGATTGCTAAGATGTCGTGCTCAATGCAAATGTCGGCGATAGCCTGCATTTCTTCCCGGTCGAATACACGCCCAGTGGGGTTATTGGGAGTATTGATCACGATGGCCCGCGTCTTTGAAGAGACCACTTCTTCAAGCATCGCTTTTTCGATTCTGTACTCTGGAGCTTCTAGCGTTAGGAAGACTGGTTGGGCTTCGCAGAGTACTGCATCTGGGCCGTAGTTTTCATAGAATGGTTCCATCACAATCACCTCTTCACCCGGGTCGACGACCGCGAGCATTACGGCGGCCATCGCTTCAGTCCCACCGCAGGTGATCGTGATTTCAGTTTCCGTGTCGACGTCCATCCCGTATCGCTCACGATATTTGTTTGCTAAGGCATGGCGAAGGTTCGGAGCCCCCCAAGTGATAGCGTACTGGTTTATATCAGCCCGGACCGCGGCAGCTGCAGCCTCTTTCAAGAGTTCAGGAGCAGGAAAGTCCGGAAAGCCCTGTGCGAGATTAACTGCGTTATGCTCTCTGGCTACGCGAGTCATCTCCCGGATTACTGACTCGGTGAACGAATGAGTGCGTCGGGCCGTTCGCTGAAGATTGGAGCTCATTTGGGTTGGTCGTATATGTTCGAGTGAATGACTGCGCGAGATCATGCTCAGATAGACTGCTTGAGGCAACGCCTACCTGTCAGGCCCGTTGGCGAGGTCTCTCCCGCGGCGGTAGGATTTGACATTCGCGTGCCCTAGAAACATAGACATCTTGATGTCTATTCCGGGCATTACGAAGGTAGGCGGGTCCATTGTCGCGTACACGGACCGCAAATGGGGATCAGGCGTACTGCTTGATGCCGGCGATGTGTCGATTTATTTCCGTTTGATTCACTACGATACTCTGAGCATGCTCCGCAATTCACTTTTATGGGCCTCAACCAATCCGTTCTTGGCCGAGCGGCTTCCTAGAGCTCGGTTCGTTCGGAGGGCAACCAAACGGTTCATGCCGGGTGAAGAATTCAGAGATGTCGTCAAGGAGGCGGAAAGGCTTCAGACTCAAGGCATCGCGTCCACCACTACGCTGCTAGGCGAGAATAACAACTCGCTCAAAGAGGCCGATGCTGTGCTGGGGCACTACTTGACGGATCTGCGTCTAATCGACGAGCTCGGACTAGACATGGAAGTGTCGGTAAAGCCCACCCAGCTCGGATTAGATTTCGGGGTTGAGGAAGCACGCTCCCGTCTTCTCGAGTTAGCAGAGGCGACCGACTCGATTGTCTGGTTAGACATGGAAGCGTCGGAATATGTAGATAGGACTCTCGATATCTTTCTGAGTGTCAGACAGCAAAGGCACAATGTGGGACTGTGTGTTCAGTCCTATCTGAAGAGGACTCCCGATGACGTTGCTAGAATCGCCTCTTACGACTGCTCAATCCGGATCGTGAAAGGTGCGTACAACGAGCCAGAGAGTGTCGCGTTTTCGAACAAGAAAGATGTTGACCAGGCATTCGAGGATCTTACAGCTACTCTTTTGCGCGGTCGAGCGCAGGGAGGGGTGGGGAGAGTGGTACTAGGCACCCACGACCCCAGTATGATTGGGGCGGCTAAGCATATCGCGTCAGATCTCGGGCTAAAGGAGGATCAGTACGAGTTCGCAATGCTCTTCGGTATACAACGGAGGGAGCAACTTCGCCTTGCAAGCGATGGTCATAAGGTACGGGTGCTGATTAGCTATGGTTCGGCCTGGTTTCCCTGGTATATGCGGCGGTTGGCGGAGCGACCTGCCAATCTATGGTTCGTCGCTAAGCAGCTGCTGCCATAGAGGAGCTCAAGCTGGTTAGCTCCGAAGGAGCTAAAGACTTGGACCCGAGGCGCTGGAGAGCGCTTATCCTCGTGTCAGTGGCCATGCTCCTAAGCCTCTCAGCGTGGATGACGGCTACGTCGGTATCAAGCGAGCTTCAGGCTCAGTGGGGTCTAAGCTCAAGCCAAGTAGCATTCCTGACTACCACGGTCCAGCTCGGGTTCGTCGTGGGCACCGCGATTGCCGCCTTACTTAACCTCGCTGATCTAGTTCCTTCTAGGATTCTTTTTGGGAGTTCGGCTGCGCTGGCGGCCGCAGCCAACGCTGTTCTGCTTCTCGCACCAAGTTATCACAGTGCGCTCTTAGCAAGGTTCCTGACTGGTGCATTCCTTGCGGGAGTGTATCCGCCTGGTATGAAGATGGTTTCTACTTGGTTCCGCTCAGCTCGGGGACTCGCGATTGGCTCAGTGGTAGGCGCACTCACTATCGGTAAGGCGCTCCCATATTTGATCAAGGTCTTGGGCGGCGCCACGCTGGGTAGTGTTGTGATGGGTGCCTCCCTAGCGGGATGGCTAGCATCTCTGATTGTTCTTTGGAGGTACGAGGATGGCCCCTTTATTTATAAAAGGAGTGCCTTCGCATGGTCTCGGGTAGGCCGGATCCTCCGTCACCGAGAGACGATGCTTGCTACGGGAGGGTATCTCGGCCACATGTGGGAATTGTATGCGATGTGGACATGGGTGCCTGCCTTCTTGGCGTTTTCTGCTTCCGGGCGTGTGAGCTCTACTTCGATCGATGTCGCAGCTTTTGCTGCGATTGCCGCGGGAGGACTTGGCTGCGTGTGGGGTGGACTAGCGGCTGACCGGATCGGACGAGCGATGGTCGTGAACTCGGCAATGACTGTAAGCGGGATATGCTGCGTGGTGATCGGGTTTCTGACATCCGCCCCTTTCTGGATCGTAGCTGCAGTTACGATTGTCTGGGGGTTCTTTGTGGTCGCTGACTCAGCGCAATTCAGCGCCATAGTCACTGAGGTAGCCCCAGAGGATTCGGTAGGAACAGCTCTTATGATTCAGACTTCCCTCGGTTTTCTGCTAACGATGGTGACCATTCAGGCTTTGCCGATCGCTGTCGATACCGTCGGTTGGGGTTGGGCGTTTACACTGTTGTCCTTAGGGCCGGCGTTTGGCATTTCGAGTATTCGTCGCCTCGTGCGGATTCGGAGATTACCTTCGCTAGACCTTCTCAAGGGCTAAGTCAGGAGCCGCATGCTTCACATTCT
>DLTN01000092.1:14492-20263 GCA_002500925.1 Gemmatimonadales bacterium UBA7835
CGATTGCTCTTGCTTCTGAGCCGTTCGGAACAGCTTTCATGAGCGCGATTCGGATGGTGATAATCCCGCTTGTTATGGGGGTCATATTCACTGGTGTTGCGAAGCTCGGGGATCCGCGGAAGCTTGGTCGGCTCGGTGGCGGTACATTACTGTTCTTCTGGCTCACAGTGCTACCAGCGATCCTTATTGGCATGGGCGTGATGAGAGTTGCGCTCTCGTTCTTTCCAGTAGCAGTGATTCCCGAAACGGCTTCTGGCCAGGCACCAGCTCTGCCCGGTTTTGTCGATTTCATTGTCGGTCTCATACCTAGCAATCCATTCGCGGCTGCTGCGAGCGGATCCCTTCTTCAGCTAATCGTTTTCTCCGCGCTTCTGGCTGCGGCTACCGGAGCGCTTGAAGAGAGGCCTAGGGTCCTCCTGATAGAATTCGCTGAGGCTATCTCAGATGCCCTGATCAAGTTGGTTTGGTGGATACTGTGGACTGCTCCAGTAGGTATTTTTGGGCTCACGGCTCCGGTGACCGCACAACTCGGATGGGGTGTAGTGCAGAGTCTGGCGTTATTCGTGGTGGCCACTATCGGTGGGTTAGGTGTTTATGTCGTGTTTGTTTATTTACCGATTCTGAAATTCGTGGGTGGTGTGGGCCCAACCCACTTCTTCGGTGGGGTCTTCGGAGCAGCTTCGATCGTATTCTCCACGACTAGCACGGCTGCTGCATTACCTGTGACGTTGGAGGAGACGAAGCGAGAGCTTGGAGTATCCGCGACCGTATCCGACCTCGTCTTGCCGCTGGGTGCATCCATGTATCGAGCAGGTTCGGCTCTCTTCCAAGGGGGTGCGCTCGTTTTCTTGGCCGATCTATATGACGTAGCGATGCCGCTTACGGCTTTGGGTGGTGCTGTCCTAGCCACGTTCATGGTCTCTCTGACCGTCGCTCCTGTACCCTCGTCCGGAGTCGTCACACTCGCCCCCGCTCTGGACACCGTCGGGATCCCTATGTCAGGTCTATCTATCCTCCTAGGAGTTGATCGTATCCCTGATATGTTCCGTTCGACGACTAACTTGTTAGGTCAAGTCACGGCTGCGGTGACCATAGATGCCTGGGTGGATCAGGATGTCAAAGAGCGGGAGGAGGGTCCGCACGAGGCGATGGCGTAGACCGGGGACCAAAGGCGCGACAGGTTTTGATCTCCGAGTTATCCAGCTTTGTTTCGGAAACGCCAAATTGCGATCGGGATCACCGGCACGACGTAATATGCTAGAACCCCGTAGGAGAGGGTTCCATAGCCTTGCGCGATTAGGTCGGTGAGGCCGAAGCTAGAGATCGCTGTTCCCAGCACGAGTAGTCCGATCGCCACCGTTGGTCGCATCCAGGCCGGCATTTCTTTGCCTTGGTCTTGATGTAGTCCCGCCACTCGCTCGTTTAGCCCATGGATAAGTCCCGTTCCTGTCTCGATCAGGGTCCCAAAGAGCACAATCTGGAAGGCGATTTGGAAAGGCCTCGAACCCAGTGTTTCCAGGAGGACAGTTGCAGGCACCGTAGCCTCAAGAATCTCCGGGTAAAGCCCAATCATGGGGAGGTAGAAGAGAAGGCCTGGAATCATGGCTATCGGACCGGTCAAGGCACCAGCGATGATCGTTTCTCGGGACGTGTTGTGAAGGCGGAGGACAGCGAGCACGGGTGGCATCACGGCTAAGTTGTAACCGGCATACAACAGGCCGGACATGATCCAACCGGACCCCACTGGAGCCATGTTTAGACCCGCGGAGATGTCGTCACCTAAGCTGCCAAGACACCAGATAAAGAACACGATGTAGATGCCGTAGAGGACAAACGACCATAAAGAGAGTGCCCGCTCAATTAACCTTCCTCCGCCAAAGATGAGTCCACCTACCGCGAGCATCACCGCCAACACTCCGCTCCAGTAGCTTAGGCCGAAGGTGTCGCGCATGATCTCACCAGAGGCAGCTGCTACCACAGCGAGTACGACGAGCAAAAGACCTATGTATGAAGCCTCGAAAAGCCACCATGAGGGTCCTAGTAATTTCTTGAAAAAGTGCCGGTAATCGTATGCGTTCCACTGCCGGGCTAGTTCAAAGGTTGCCATCGACACTACACTGAAGACGATCGTGCTGACTAAGATTGCAAGCAGGCCACCCTTAGGTCCTTGGCTCAGAAAGAACTGAGATAGCTCTGCACCTGTGCCGTAGCCACCTGCTATGACGACGGATTGAAAAAGGAACCCCGGAAGGAGATAACGGCGAAACATGGAATCTTTAGTCATGGGGTCGAGAATAGACGACGCTTAAGGCTCCGGCAAACGATAGCATTAGCGGGACAGTCCAGCTTCGCAGTCTCAGAGCCAATAGAGTGCCGTTTGCATGTTCTGTGTCGCTCCGGGCTCGATTCGTAGTTGCTACTCTCTTATGATGAACCGTTCATGTTTCTTGGGTAAACAGGATATGTCCTCATCGAACGGGATCATTTTCATAGGGAATAGGGGAGCGGGTGCCGGTGCACCCTTCAGGCATGCTCTGTGTCGAGTTGGGGAGTGTTTAGAAATGCTAAGGCGATGTGTATGAGAAATCTGAGTTTCATTTTTAAGCGTGGTGTGTTTTTCGCGGGTATAGCTGCGGTCGTCACCGCAGGCCCGTTATCAAATCGGGTCATGGCGCAGGAAGGTCAGGATGCTAGGGCCGTCGCGAGAGTTATTGCTCGCCTAGAGCCCGAGGTCCGCCGTGCGATGCTAGACGGGAATATCCCGTCGATCACCCTCGCATTAAGTAACCGAGAGGGCGAGATATGGAGCGGTGCTTGGGGGGTGTCCAACGTGTGGGCAGGAACCCCCGCATCGACTGAGACTGTGTACCTGATCGGGTCCACCTTCAAGGCACAGTCTACGGTGGCTCTTCTTCAGCAGATGGAGCAGGGCAAGTTCAGCCTGGACGATCGGGTGAGCGACTACTTACCTCATTTAGAGATTCGAGGTGAGAGCACTGATACCCCTGTCCTGTTTAGACATCTTCTGACTCACACCAGTGGAATGCCGGTGGATTTCGGCCCGCACCTTGTGTGGGGTGAGACTTCTCCTCTAATGCTTGGCGAGTATCTCCAGGACTCCCTTCGAGTTGAAACGCCGCCCCTAGCAGGGGTGGTTTATTCAAACATGGCCTATTCGCTCGTGGCTTATTTCGTGCAAGAATTCAGCGGCGAGCGTTATAAGGACTATGTGCGCGAGAACGTGTGGAGTCCCCTGGGGATGCTGGATACCGAGTTTGATCTACCACCAGAAATGGAGGAGAGGCTAGCTGTACCCTATGTCCCGGATGAGGCGACCGGGAGAAACGTCGCCACGCAAAGACTGAAAGCGAACGTATGGCCTGCGGGAATCGTCTACGGAACAATTCACGATCAAGCACGTTGGGTGAGTTTCAACCTGGGTGATGGGATGGCGGCGGGGCGAAGAATCCTCGAGCCATCCTCGATCGAAGCTATGCAGACCCTTCAGTTTCCAGAGACCGCTGGAGAGCCTATGGGAGGTGGTTGGGGTTACGAACGTCCGGGGTATGGACTCACATGGTGGACCACAACCCGGGATGAGGACACCTACTTTGCGCATTCGGGGAGCGTCCCTGGCTACACGGCGTTTGTAATGGGCAACCGCGCTCGTGGACACGGAGTCGCTCTTCTTACGAACGGAAACCGGGCGCACCCGCATCTAGTGAGACTCAGTAATCTTGCAATGGATCTCATGGCTGAAGAATTGAGGGATAGACAGTGACGATTGAAATGCTCCCTGCGTGGGTAAACGAGGTCGTATTGACCTCGGTGTTGCTTGTGGTTTCAGCGGTTGCATACCGCCTGATGCTCCGGATTACCCGTGGTGCGGTGCGGCGCGCGGCGTCGCACACAACGGCGACGTGGGATGATCGAATCATCGAGAGGAAGGTACTTGCCCGACTGGTAGTTGTTCTCCCAGCCTTACTCCTCTTCTACGGCATAGGGCCAGCGCTTGGTCTTACAGAGGCGAACTCTGACGCCATGCCGACACTCTGGACTTTTGGTTTACTTGTTCAGAGGGCCGCACTCTCGATCGTCGTCATAGGAACGGTGACGGCTGCGACCGCGTTGCTCGAAGCGATCAACGATATCTACCAGGATCATTTTGCGGAGGCCAAGAGCCGCCCTATCAAGGGATACCTGCAAGTAGTGGGTATAGCTCTGTATGCGGCGGCTGGGGTGATCGTAGTTTCGATTTTGGGGGACCGCTCACCTGTGGTGTTCTTGTCTGGTTTGGGCGCGCTCACCGCCCTTCTCATGCTGGTCTTTCGGGATACGATTCTGTCGCTGGTGGCGAGCCTTCAGATAATGTCTAATGACATGATCCGAATCGGTGATTGGGTTGAGATGCCTCAGGCTAATGCGAACGGAGACGTAATCGATATTGCGTTGCACACGGTTAAGATTCAGAACTGGGATATGACGATCTCCACGATCCCGACTCACAGGTTCATCAGTGAATCGTTTAAAAACTGGCGAGGGATGAACGAGTCGGGAGGGCGGAGAATCAAGCGATCTCTGCATATCGATTTGGCGAGCGTTCACTTTCTGAGCGACGACGAAATTGCACATCTATCTCGCTATGAGCTCCTGAGGGAGTATATGCAAGAGAAAGCCCAGCACTTGGAAGAGTACCAGGGCCGAGTCGTGCCGGACGATGTGATCCCAGAGCCCAAGCGACTGACAAATATCGGTACGTTCCGTGCCTATGTTGAAGAGTATCTCAGGGCTAGCCCTACGGTGCATGAGGGAATGACCTTGTTGGTCCGTCAGCTCTCGCCAACGCCTCAGGGATTACCGATCGAGATCTACTGCTTTACTCGGGATACGGATTGGGACAAATATGAGGGGGTCCAGGGAGATATTTTTGATCACCTTATCGCGATCCTTCCTGAGTTTGGCCTGAAAGTGTTCCAAGAACCTGCCGGTGTCGACCTAGCTCAGGCCTTCGCGACTGGTCGGGCTAGGGATAAGAACGCTTCCGGTTAGCCGGTGCCTGAAATAGAGCCTTGAAGGATTCTGAGGCTAAAGAACTATTGGTTACGTCCGACATCTATTTCAGGGGAAAATTGGTTCCCAATGACGACTTTTGCGCCCTAGAACGAACCCGGCTCCTCCGCCAACCAATCCGAGTGTAGCTCCCCAACGGACCGCTCCTGCTCGCTCGTCAGACAAACATGCTTCTAAATCGGAGCACTTGAAGGAGCCGATCATTAAGCCGAAGACCGATCCTACCAGTATCCCACCGCTAGTGCCCCAGAGGGTCGCTTTCAGCCAGTGACTTCGCCCGGCTGATATGCCTCTTATCGCAGAGAGGTCCACGTTCACGAGTGCGCCAGTGGCTAGCTCCTCCAATTGAACGGTTGATTCTTGGAGTGATACGAACTTTACGTCATCAAGGATTCGACCAGGGGTGATGATCTGAAGAGGCGCGACACTAGCCAGGTCACCGAACAGCATCATCAGCCTCTCGCTAGGCTCGACTGGCTGAGCCTGTGCGATTGCTGGACCCCCGACAATCGTCACGAGTACCGAAATCGCTGCCATGAGTGATTGGAAGGGAGTCACAGCCTGGCGCATGCGGTTGGTCAGATTGGCTCCAGAATCAGACTGAAGCGCTGAATCGGATTGTTCGCTCATCTGGAGATCAAGAACGGAGGCTGTGGCAGGGCTGCCCATATCGGAGCCTACATTTTGGGTAGCGTGACGCC